>NZ_JBINJD010000032.1:0-39068 GCF_043951915.1 Alienimonas sp. DA493
CGGCCACCACACCTAGGTCTGTCCCCGGGCTCTAATCGAGGACTGTCGCGAAACCCGCGTCAGAACCTTACGGGGACGGTCCGCACCCCGCAACCCTCCATTGTCTTCGATCACATCAAATCGTAACCCCCGCCAACCGCAGCCCGTTCAACCGCAGCGCCCCGAGCCGCGGCAGGAGACCGAGGATTCCGATCGATCGGATCTCGCCCTGCCGTTGCCGCCGGGCATGGCGGTCGGCGTCATCCCCATCGGCGGCCCCCCGCTCTCCCACCGGGTCTGGGCCACCATCTTCGAGATCACGCCGAACCGCATGACAAAGGTGCTGAAGGAGTGCAACGTGCCGCACCGTCGGCGGGGCAACGAGTTCTACGCCCGCCCGGACGACATCTGGGAGGCGCTGCCCTGTATCAACTGGCCCGAAACGGAGTGACGCATGACCCGCCGCCGCAAGTCCGCCGCCAACGGCGACGGCCGCCCCGTCCTCGTCCGGCCCGGCGTCTACCGGGTGTTCTGGACCGAGAACGGGAAGCGGCGGAGTGAGACCGTGAAAGGGTCGGCCGCGGACGCCCGCGCGGTGAAGGCCGCTCGGGTCGCCGCGGCGAACGCGGCCGGGGGCGGCCCGGTCCGCACGCTCGCCGAATACGCTGAGCACTGGATGCGGGCCGTGGTCGTGCCGGACCTCGCCGACAACACCGCGGCGAACTACCGGACGACGCTGGACCTGCACGTCCTTCCGCTGCTGGGCGACGAACCCCTCGCCGGACTGACCGCGACGGCCTGTGAGCGGTGGCTGCTGAAACTGGACGAACTGGGGACCGGGGGGCGGACCAAGCAGAACGCCTACGCGATCCTGCGGTCCTGCCTGTCGCACGCGGTCCGGGCGAAGGAACTGTCCGCGAACCCGCTGTCCGCGGTCCGGAAGCCGCGGCACGAACCGGAGGAGGCCCGGCCGTTCACCGAGGAGGAGCAGGCCGCTCTCGTGGCCGTCGCGGACCCGACCCGGCACGGCCCCTACGTTCGGTTCCTGCTGGCGACCGGCTGCCGGCAGGGGGAGGCGAACGGCTTGCAATGGCGGGACTTGGACTTCGAGGCCCAGCGCGCCCGGATCGAACGGCAGCGGAGCGACAAGGGCAAGGTCAGCCCGCCGAAGGGCGGTCGGTCGCGGACGATCGGCATCACGCCGAACACGGTCGCCACTCTGTCCGACCTGCGGACCCGCCAGCCGGCCGGCGCCCGGTTCGACCCTGAGGGATGGGTGTTCCGCGTGACGAACGGGTCGCCGTACAGCCGGCGGAACTTCGGGCGGGTCTGGCGGCGGCTGCTGAAGGACGCCGGGATCGACCACCGCGGCGCCCATCACTGCCGCCACACCTACGTCGTCCGGCTGCTCGACGCCGGGGTGCCGCCGCACGCGATCATCCCCCAGACGGGGCACCGGACCGTCACGGTGCTGCTCGACATCTACGCGAAGTGGATTCCCGCGCACACCGACAGGGCGACGGCGGCCGCCGCCGCGGCGTTCGGGTGACGGCGGGGGGGAGGCGTGTTGCACGCCCGTTGCACGCGAGCGGCGGTGTCGATCGTGGTGTGAAAGCGCCCCGACCCTTGAAAACAAGGGGCGGGGCGAGTCGGGATGACAGGATTCGAACCTGCGACCTCTTGACCCCCAGTCAAGCGCGCTACCAGGCTGCGCCACATCCCGAAGTCGTCAGCGGCGTCCCCCGGGCGGGGGCGACGCGGCGGGGATCATCGCAACGCAATCCCGCTTCGACAAGCCCGACCGCCCGACACGACCGAAACCGCGTCGGTTCGGCCCGTTTTCGACCGCCGCGCGACGCCGCGGCGGCCGGTTCAGGTCTTCGGAGCGGACTTGCCGGTCAAGCGGTAGACGAACGCCATGACCTCGGCGAGCGCCCCGTACAGGTCCGGCGGGACCGTCTTGCCCACCTTGACCTCGCGCCACAGCTGACGGGCCAGGGCGGGACGTTCGAGGATCGGCACGTTGTGTTGCTTGGCCAGCTCCCGGATGCGGAACGCCACCTCGTCCACGCCCTTCGCCACCACCTGCGGGGCGGGCATGTGCTCCTCGTACTTCAGGGCGATCGAATAGTGCGTCGGGTTCGTCAGCACCACGTCGGCGTCGGCGACGTGGCTGAGGTCCCGGGCCGCGGCCAGTTTGCGGTGGGCCTCGCGGCGGCGGCCCTTCACGGTCGGATCGCCGTCCTGGTTCTTCATTTCGTCGCGGACCTGCTGCTTGGTCATCTTCAGGTCCCGCTCGTGCTGCCAGCGCTGGAACAGGTAGTCGCTGAGGGCCAACAGGGCGAGCGCCGCCGCCAGCCAGCCGCCCAGCGTGGCGAGGGCCGCGTGCGTGCGGCCCAGCAAGACCGAGGGCCCGGCCGCCACCATCCCGATGAGGTCCGGCATCCAGGCGCTCATCACCAGACCGGAAACGCCGGTGAGCACCAGCAGCTTGGCCACGCCGCCGCCCAGGCGGGCGACCGCCCGGGCGGACAGCAACCGGCCGAACCCGCTGATCGGATTGACCCGGGACCACTTCGGCGCGAGGGCCTGCGGGGAGAGCAGCACGCCGAACTGCCCGAGCATCCCCGCCGCCGCGGCCGCGGCCAGCGCCGCCAATCCGGGGAAGACGGCGGTGGCGAGGAACGTCGTGATCGCCGCGGCCCGGGCGTTCGCGTCGGCGGCGGTCAGCGTGACGGAGACGTCCCGCAGCGAGACGTCCAGCAGCCCCCCCAAATCGTCGGCCAGCCCGATCCCGCCGATCCACAGCAGGGCTGCGGCGGCGCCCAGCACGGCCGCGGCGGTCACGTCGGCGCTTTTAGCGATCTGCCCCTGTTCGCGGGCCTCCCGCCGACGCTGGTCGGTCGGGTCCTCCGTCTTTTCCTGATCGTCTCCCACCGCGGCCTCCCCGGGTCAGTCTGCGTTGCGGGGAAGGGTCAGGAGCGGGGGTCGGGCAGGCCGACCAGCGACTCGTGCAGGGCGGTCAGCGAGCCGGCCAGCAGATCCGCCAGCACGTCGGTCGCCGGCGAAATCGTCAGGGCGAGGATCAGCAGCCCCGCCGCCGCCCGCGTGGGGAAGCCGACCGACAGCACGTTGATCTGCGGCACCGTCCGGCCCAGGAAGCCGACCGTCAGGCTCATCAGCGACATCACCGCCATCGTCGGGGCAGCCACCCGCAGGCCGAGCGTCATCCCGGCGCCGGCCAACTCCGCCAGCGTCTTCCACGCCTCCCCGGAAACCCACCCGGCCCCCGGCGGCTGCGTGCGGAAGGTGTCCAGCAGCGTGCCGAACAACCGCAGATGCCCGTCCACCCCCGGCAGCGTGAGCAGCGCCGCAGTCCCTAACAGGCCGAGCAGCTGACCGGCCGTGGAGGCGGAAGCCCCCAGCATCGGGTTGAACACCTCGCCGAGCGCCGTGCCGATCTGCTGATCGACCAGTTCCCCCGCCAGCCGCAGCCCGGCGAGCACCGACAGCATCCCCAACCCCAGGGCGAAGCCGATCGTGAACTCCCCCAGCGACAGCCGGGCCAGCGCCGCGGGCGTCTTCGGCAGCGGGGCGGGGGCGGTGAACTCCGCCACGCCCAACCCGCCCTCCGGCACGCTGAGCCCGCGGGCGTCCAGCGAATCGAGCACGGCCCCCGGCAGTTCCTCGGCGACCAACACGCCGTTGCCGTCCGTGTCGAGCGTCAGAAACGCCTCCGCGGAGCGGCCGGGCAGGGCGGGGGCGACGACCGCGGCGGCGGCGACGGCCAGCAGCACGCGGACGTTCGCCGGCACCACCGGCGTGCCGAACACCGGCCCCACCGTCATCAGCCCCGCGACCCGGAAGAAGACCAGCAGAAACGCCACGAAACGGGCCGTCCCCCACGCGATCAGCGGGTGCGTGAAGTCGGGCGCGGGCAGGTCGAACGGCACGGAGCGGCAAGCGCGGTGCGGCGGGGGCGAAACGGGTGGGAGGCGTCAGTTCCCGAGGTTCGGGGCCACGTTTCGAAACAGGGCCGTCGTGTAGTCGCAGGCCGTTTGGATCATCCAGGGCAGGGCGAGCAGCGTGACCCCGGCCATCACCGCGATCTTCGGCACGAACGAGAGCGTCTGATCCTGAAGCTGCGTAACCGCCTGGGCGAGGCTGACGATCAACCCGATCGCCGCCGCCGCCCCCAGCACCGGCGTGCCGAGCAGCAGCGCCGTGAGCAGCGCCTCGCGACTGAGATCCGCGGCGAGATCGGGAGACATGGGGACGTCGGATTTCGGAACGGGCAGGTGGGATGTAGTTCGATTCGGCGATCGCTCACATCCCAAATCCGACCTCCGGCGTCCCCCATCGCTAAAGCGGTCTCACGCCCTCCATCAGCATGCCGACGGTCAGGAACCAGCCGTCGACCAGCACGAACAGGAGAAGCTTGAACGGCAGGCTGATCAGCACCGGGGGCAGCATCATCATGCCCATCGAGATCAGCACGGCGCTGACGACCAAGTCAATAACGAGAAACGGGAGATAAATCTGGAACCCGATCACGAACGCGGTTTTTAATTCGCTGAGCATGTAGGCCGGAATGAGCACGCCCAGCGGGACTTCGTCGTAGGTCTGCGGGTCGCCTTCGCCGGGGGAGGCGTCGGCCGGGCGGCGGTAGTCGAGGAACAGCCGGACCGCGGCGCCGTTGCCGGTGCGTTCGATCTGGTCCGCCATGAAGGCCCGCAGCGGGGCGGCGGTGCGTTCGAAGGCCTCGTTCAGCGTGGGCGGCGCCTCGCCGGGGGCCGGGTCGGTGTAGGGGCGGATCCCTTCGTCGTAGCAGCGCCCCCAGACCGGCCCCATCACCGCGACGGTGAGGAACAGGCAGAGCGAAACGACCACCTGATTCGGGGGCATCTGCTGGGTGCCGATCGCCTGTTTGAGCAGCCCGATCACGATCACGAACCGCACGAAGCAGGTCGTCATCAGCAGGATCGACGGCGCCAGGCTCAGGACCGTGAGCAGCCCGAGGATCTTCAGCGTGTTCGTCAGCCCGCCCGGCGAGAGGGCGACGTCCGGATTGAGCGCTGCGGGGAGCGTCAAGTCGTCGGCCCCCGGCGCCGCGGCGGCCGGCGCCGGACCGGGTACGGTCTCCGGCGCCCAGGCGGCGGCCGGGACGACCGACGGCGGGAAGCCCGCCGCCTCCGCGGTCGAGGAGGGCAGCGGCTCGAACACCGCCCGCGGGTCGGCCGGCTCCGGGTTCTGCCGCACGATCCCCTGGGCGAACCCGCTCCCGACGGTCAGAAACAGACAGAGCGCCGCCGCGATCCGCAGCGACGCGGACGGGCGGCGGCGGGGAACGGACGGACGCGTCCCCGTCATCGCGACGCCCCCGCCGGGCGGAGGCGGGCGGCGAGGCGGCGTTCCGCGTCGGAGACGTCCGGTTCCCGGGGCTCGCGCGGCGCCGGCGCCGGCGGCTCGACCCCGGCTCCGGCCGCGACGCGGGCCGCCGCCCGACCGAACAGGGTGCGGAACGACTCCCGCTCCGGAATGGCTCGTTCCCCGACGCGACGGAGTCGGCCCGGCGTTTCCACGCGGCAGGCGGCCGCGAGGGCTTCGGCCTCGACCGGGTCGTCGATTTCGCCCAGCGCCGTCAGCCCGTCGGCGGCGCTGCCGACGAGGATCACCCGGCCGCCGATCCGCACCACATGCATGGAGGCCCGCGGTTCCAGCTTGACCCGGGCGAGCACCTCGCAGCTGCCGCCGCCGGCCGCCGCGGCGGTCAGCCGGGAGCCGCCGAACCACTTCGCCGCCGCGGCGAACAGGCCGAGCACCAGGGCCAACGCCCCGGCCACGCCCCACGCCGACGTGCCCCGCGGTTCCGGCGCCGAGTCCGCCCCCTCGCCCAGCCGCACGCCGCCCCCGCCGATCTTCAAAGGCGCCCGCTCCGGCGCCGCCGCCGAGACGACTTTGGGCGCCGCCGCGGCGGGCGCCGGCGCCGCCGTCGGCCGGCCCGGGAGGGTGGGCAATTGCTGCGCATCGGCCGCCCCGGCCGCAATCGACAGCAGGACGACGGCGGGGAGCGAGCGGAACACGGGGCGGCGGGGCGAAAGCGGGGAGAAGCGGGCGGGGCGGGGGGAACTCAGCGGTCGGGCGCGAGAATCTCCGCGACGCGGACGCAGAAGTTGTCGTTCAGCACGAGCACCTCGCCGCGGGCGACGAGGCGACCGTTCACGAGGATGTCCACCGGGTCGCCCGCCAGCTTGTCGAGCGACACCACGGAACCGTCCCGCAGCGCGACGACCTCCTCCAGCGACATCTCCGCCCGGCCCAGCTCGATCCGCAGATCCAGTTCGACGTCGTCCAGCGCCCCCAATCCCTCGCCGGCGCCCTCACGGTCGGCGGCGGAGGGACGCGTTTCGGCGAACGGTTCGAGTTCCAGCGGCGACGTGCGGCCGAGGGCGCCCGGCGGCTCCTCCCCGGCGGCGAGCACCGGACGACGGCCGCGGCGGACCTCCGCCTCGACTTCCTCCAGCAGTTTCTCGACCTGCCCGCCGACCGGGATCGACGTGGCCGGCTCCCGGCGCCCCGCGGCCGATTCCCGCTCCACGGCGTCGCGGTCGGTTTCGTTTCGCGCCCCGTCGTCCGGCGAAGCGTCGTCGTCGGAGCGGGCGAACGTGCCGTCGACCGGCTCCGGGTCGGTGCCCTCGTCGTCCTCCGGCGGCATCTGCACGGAGCCGGCGGCGGCGGCGGCCAGGAGCGCCTCGATATCGTCGGAGGGCAGCGTCTCCCCGTCCGCTTCGGCGGCGGCCTGTGCGTCGTCACGGCCGGATTCGACGGCGGGTTCCTCGGCGGGCGCACCGGGGTCCGGGGCGTCTTCCGTGGCGTCGGCGGCGGATTGATCGGGGGCGGCCACGGGAGCGGGGGCCGGTCCGGCGGACCGGCGTCTACTGTTCGAGGGCTTTAAATTCGCTGACCACGGCGGTGCGGACGACGTCCTCCCGCAGCACGGTGTTCATCGCGTCGGCAAGGTCGCCTTTGAACCCCCGCAACCGGGGATCGTCGAGGTCGTCGCTGGTCGCGGCTCGGGCGACTTCCAGCACGGACTGCCGGATCCGCGCCTGGAACGCCCCGCCGACGGACTCCTTGATTTCCTCCGCCCGGTGGGCGGGAACGACCGCCGTCAGGCGAAAGGTGAGGTGCACCAGCCGCCCGGGGATCGCCCGGGCGTTCGTGGTGGTGAAGGCGTCGACCGCGACCTCGGCGAGTTCCTCGGTGGCCGCGTCGGGCAACTGTTCCTCGGCGACGACCTCCTCCGGAGCGAGCAGGACGTACAGCACGCCGGCCTCGACCAACATCACGGTCAGGACCAATCCGGCGATCTTGGCCGCCCCGCCCAGTTTGCCGGGGGCCTTCTTCTCGTCGTCAGACGGTGCGTCTTCGGGGGCGTCCGCCATGCGGTCCTCCCGACCGGGGCGTGCGAAGCGAGCCGTCGTCCCGGCGGACCGTCGAACGGTCCGTCCTGACGCACGGCCCCGCCGCGTCGTGCGGCAGGCGGGCGGACGCTAGTTCTCTCCCACCAGCACGTCAACACGATCCCACGCGCGCGGGCGGTCGCGGGCGGTCCAGCCCTCCGGCCCCGGCGGCGTGGTGGCCCCGGCGGACTCAATGCAAAACCGGGCCGCGGCCACGCCCCGCTGCTCCAGCGCCGCGGCGACCGCCTCCGCCCGGGCGCGGGACAGCGCCCACACGTCCTCGAACGGCGAGTCGTCCGGCAGTCGCTCCGGCGAGGCGTGACCGCGGACGATCACCTCCCCGCTGGTGCGATTCAGGGCGGCGGCGAGGGCGTCGAGGGTCGGCTTCATCGCCGGGCCGACCTCGGCGCCGAAGCGCGGGAAGGCCGCCGGCCCCGCGAGGGCGGGGGGCCGGTCCGGCGGCGCCTCCGCGGCCCCGTTGAACGTCCCCGCCGTCTCCCGGGCGTCGGCCGTCTCCCGGTCGGTTCCCAACGGGCGCTGCTGACCGGAGGCGGTGGCCCGCTCACGATCGTTCCGGTCCAGCGGCGAAGGCCCCGGGGCGGCCGCGACCGCCTCGGCCGGCCCGAACCGCTGTTGAAACACCTCTAGAATCGCCCGCACCTTCCCTTCCTGCTTAATTTCGCTCATGCTCACCAGCATGATAAAGAAGGTCAATAACAGGCTCATCATATCGCCGTACGTGACGACCCATTCCGGCACGCCGGGCGGGGCGTCGTCGTCCATGTGATTGACCTTTAAGAGCGAGGGGGGCGAACGCAGGCGTTCGGGCGACTTTGCTCAGCACGCTAAGCGGCGAGGGCGCGTTCGGCCTGGGGAAGCATCGTGGACAATTTCTGCTCCAACACCCGGGGGTTGTCGCCTTCCTGAATGCTCAGGATGCCGCGGACGACCGCTTCGCGGACTTCCATCTCCCGCTTGCTGTAGAATCCGAGTTTGTCCGCAAACGGCAGGCAGAACAGGTTGCTGACGATGGCGCCGTAGAGGGTGGTGATCAGCGCGACCGCCATGCCGGGGCCGATGGCCTCCGGGTCGTCCATGTTGCCCAGCATGATGATCAGGCCCATCAACGTGCCGATCATGCCGAACGCCGGGGCGTAGCGGCCCAGCGTCTCCATCAACCCTTTCCCGACTTTATGACGGGAGGCAACCGCTTCGATCTCCCCCCGCAGCACGGCTTCGATCAATTCGCCGTCGGTGCCGTCGACGGCCATCTGAACCCCCATTTTGATAAACGGGTCGTCGACTTCGTCGAGTTTGTTCTCCAGCGCGAGAATACCGTCCCGGCGCGCGACCTCGGCGAAGCTGACCAGCTGGGCGATCGTCGCCTTCAACTCAGGCGCTTTGGGGAAGAACAGCTTCATCGTCACGCCGGGCGCCTTCAGCAGCGTGCCGAGCGGGAACGCGATCGCGCTGGCGGCGATGGCGCCGCCGACGACGACCAGTCCGCTCGGCACGTCGATGAACGCGCCGAGGCTGGAGCCCGGGGCGATCAGCACCGAAATCAACAGCAGCGCGGCGCCGACGAGCAGACCTGCGGCGGTGGCGATGTCCATAACGAAGGGCGAGGCGGACGGGGCGAAAGAAGGCTCGGGGGCGGACGCGGGGTTCGTTCAGCAGGCGGCGGCGCGGCGCCAGCCGAGCACCCGCCCGGCGACCTGCTCCGGAGCCTCGCGAACCACCAACCGTTCGCCGGTCGTGAGGGTCAAGAAGGTGTCCGGACGGCTCTCGACGGTGCGGATGAGCTCCGCGTTCAACAGGAAGCGCTCGCCGGACAGTCGGGTGAGGGGGATCATGGGCGTCTCGCGGAAGTCGTCAGACGGGGTCCGACCGCGGCGGAGACCGCCGCGGCCGACGCGCCCGGTTATCGGCCGAGCCGCAGCAGTTCGTCGGTCAGTTCCTGGGTGCTCGAGATGACTCGCGCGTTCCCCCGGTAGTTCGTGCTGGCGATGATCAGGTCGACGAGGTTCTTGCCGATGTCGGTGTTCGACAGCTCGATCGCCCCGGCCCGCAGCAAACCGGCGCCGAACGCCCCGGGCGGGGTGATGCGGGGGGGGCCGCTGTTGGGCCCCTCGGTGAACGTGCCGCCGCCGCCCTCGACCAAACCGTTCACGTTGGCGAACTGGGCGACGACGAGGCGACCCAACGGGCGGAGCAGGCCGTTGTCGAAGACCCCGCTGATTCCGCCGCTCTCGCCGATGGCGAAGTCGACCAGCGTCCCCGGGGGAGCGCCGTCCTGCTCCTCCATGACGAAGTTGCTGCCCTGGGCGGCACTCGAGATGCCGGACAGCTGGGTGAAGTCGAAGTCGATCGTCAGCGGCGAGAGCGCCGCGGTATCGTCCCGCATGATGGTGATCGTTTCCTTCTGGCCGCTGACGAGGTCGCCGACCCCGTCGAATTCCAGCAGGCCGGTGCCGATATCCAGCGAAGGGCCGCTGTCCGAGGCGCTGTCGGCGTACCAGCGGAATCCGGTCCGCGTGGCGCTGCGCTCCTCCAACACGGCGGTCAGTCGGACTTCCACTTCCTGGCCGAGGCTGTCGTAGACGATGATGTCCCGCACCGCCGACTCGCCCACGGCGTCCGCTTCCCTCTGAAACGGCGTGAGCACGACGGCGCCGCCGCTGCGCAGATCGCCGGGGTTGACCTGCAGGGCGTTTGCGGCCCCCCGGTTGCCGGTGATGCGGATCGCGTCGCCGTCCAGCTGCACGCCCGGCGGGTCGCCGGTGAAACCGTCCGCGGGGATATCCGGCCCGTTTTGAATGCCGAGCACCCGCTCCATCAGGTCCATCAGGTCCTGCACGGTGGAGCCGGTGACGGGCATCTCCTGCGCCGCGAGGTCCCGGTCGCCCTTCCGCCCGCTGAACGAAACGTTGTCGCCCGCCAGGAAGAGGTTCGTTCCGTTGCTGGTGAGGTCGGTCAGGGGCGTCGTCGGCGAGGGAGGTCCGGGCACGCCGGGGCCGCCGCCGTTCGCGTCCTGCAGCGGCAACGTTCGCTGAACGGTGCCGTTCGTCGCCAACTCGCCGCCGCTATAAAACGCGCCGGTAAAGGTGGCGTTGTTCGTCGCCTCCGCGATATAGAGTTTCCCCAGCGGGATCTCGATATCGACCGGGGCGGCGGTCTGGAGCCGATAATTCCCGTCGATGCCGTAGCCCTGCACGCGGCCGCCGGACGGATTCACCAGTTTTCCCTCGGGATTTAAGGTGAACGACCCGTCCCGGGTGTACTGCGTGCCCTGACCGTTTTCGATCACGAAGAACCCCTCCCCCTCGATGGCCATGTCCGTGGGGGAGTTGCTGGTCGTCACGCTGCCCTGTTTGAAGTCCTTCCGGATCGTGCTGACCGTCCCGCCGAGACCGATCTGGCGGGGGTTGGTGCCGCCGTTGGCGCCGGACGGCCCGTCGCCGCTGGACAGGGTGCTGACCAACTGGGTGGTGAACAGCGCTTCGCTGCTCTTGTAGCCGCGGGTGCCGGCGTTGGCGACGTTGTTGCCGAGCACGTCGATCGACGTCTCGTTCAACCGCATCCCGTTGAGGGCGGTCGTCGTGGCGGAGGCCAGGCCCATGTCGTCGGTCCGTGGTGCGGGGCGGAGGGAAGGAAGGGTCGGGGGCGGAAACGCCCCGGAGAGCGGCGGACGGGGCGGCGGCTCAGGCGACTTCGGTGACGGAGCCCAGCGGCAGCTGAGTTCCGTCCACGTCCACGAAGGCGTCGCCGTCGGCGAGGTACGCCCGGGTGACGGTCCCGGTCACCTCGACGCCGGCGTTGAAGCCCCGCACCTCTTTGCCGAGGAACGAAGCCGCCGTGGACAGGTCCGCGGCGCCGGCGTTGTTCTGCAACGTCTCCTCCAGTTCCACGTCCGCCTGCAGGGACCGCATCGTGGCGATCTGGTCCAGCAGCGTTTCGTTGGAGACCGGTTCGGACGGGTCCTGGTTTTGGAGCTGCGCGATCAGCAGCTTCATGAAGTCTTCGGCCTTCAGGCTCGACAGGCCGGAGTCCGCCTCTTTCACGTCCGAGGTGAAGGTCGGCGTCGCGCCGATGAGCGGAAATGCGGTTTCGTTCACGGGATCCGTCCCGGCGGGGGGAAACGACGGGAAACGCCGTCAGGCGGCCACGTCGAGCGAGCCGGCGGAGGGCCGACCGGCCGGCGAGCGGCCCCAATCTGCATCGGCGGGGGCGGGGGACGCCGGACCACCTGGGCCGTCGGAGCCCTCAGAGTCTCCGTCACCGGCCCCTTGGGGACCGGACCGTTCGTCGGCCGACGGTTCCGGCCGCTCGCGGCGGCCTTCAGATTCGTCCCCGCCGCGGCCGTGCGAGCCCCGCTCGCCCGAGCGGCCGCCGCCGTCGCCGTCCCGCCGGTCGCCGTCTCGGCGTTCGCCGTCGCGCCGCTCGGCGTCACGGCCGCTCTCTCGGCCGGCGTCGGAACGTTCGGGCCGCACGGCCGGCTCCAGTTCCACCGCGTCCACCGCCACCCCCGCCGACGCGAGCGTCTCCCGCAATCGCGGCAGCGACTCGGCCAGCGCCGCCCGGCCCGCCGGGTCGGATGCGGCGAGACGCACCCGCACCGTGCCGGCGTTTTCGCCGACCCCGGCGGAGACCTCCACGCGGACCGTGCCCAACTCCGGCGGGTCGAGCCGCACCCGCACCGGCCGGTTCTGCTCGATCGCCCGCCCCACCGCGTCCGCGACGATCTCGGCCGACCCGTTCGCCCCGGCGGCGGACGGGCCGGGCCGCACGGCGGCGGCCTCACCGCCCGCAAACGTCGGGGAGGGCGCGCCCCGGTCCACGGCGAGCGAAGACGGCGCCGGGGTTGCCCCGCGACGCTCCGGGCGGTCCGAGGGGCCGGGCACGCTGACGGCGGCCGGCTGTTCCGCGGAAGCCGCGGGGGCGATTGCGGCGTTCGTGCCGGTCGTCGTCGCGGCCGTCGCGTCGCCCTCCGCCACAGCGACCGGGACCGCCGCAGTCGACACGGCGGCGCCCGGCGGGAGGCCGTCGACCGCGGCGCCGCCCGCGGCGCCCTCACCGTTGCGGGACGCGGGCCCGGGAACCGCGACGCCGCGACGGGAACCGCCTGACGATTGGCCGGGCCGGGCGGGCTGATTCGGAGCGGACAGCCCCGTCGGCGGAGCGGGCCCCGCGACCGCGGCGGCCGCGACCACGGGCGACGGCGGAGTCTGCCCGACCAACCCCGCCGGCGGCACCGGCGCCGGCGCCTCGCCGGCGTCCGCGGCCGTCGGCTGCGGCGTCGCGGGGGCGGCCGGAGTTTGCAGCACGCCGAGCCCCGTCGGCGGCGCCGGGGCGCCGTGGACCTGCGGGGCCGAAGAGACCGCGCCGGGCGCGGCCGAAGCCTGCGCGACCTCGGCGGGAACCGGCGTCGGCAGACCCGCCTGGACGACGCCGCCGGGCGGCCGCGTCAGTCCCGCGGGGGCGACGACGACGCTCGCCACTTCGAGCGTCGGCACGCCGGAGGCCGGCGTCGCCACGCGATCGGCGGCTGACCCCGCAGCGTTGCCGGCCGTTCCCGCCGCGGCGATCAGCCCTTCCACCAGCGCTTCGAGCGCTCCGGGCGAGCCGCCGTCGACCGCGGCGAGGACCGGCGGCGCGGGCTGCCCGACCTCCTGGGGGACGCTCGGCGGAGCGGCGGGCGGCGGCGGGGGCGATTGTTCCGCCAGAGCCGCCGCAAAAGAGGCGGCGTTCTCCGAGGCCTCGCCCGGGGGGGCGTCGTTCGCCGCCCCGTGCCCCGGCCCCAGCGATCGAGCCCGCCCCGGCGTGACGGCCGAACCCGAGGGCGCCGACGAACCCGAGGGCGCCGACGAACCGGGGGCCGTCGACGACGGCGGGCCCGGGGCGACGGCAAACGGAGGCGGCGACACAGGCCCGGGCGAAAGGGGGATCGATCAGCCGCCCGGGTCCTCCGGCGCCGCGGCCGCGCCGCCGGTCGCGGCGTCGAACGCCGCGGCCTCCGGCTGGCCCGCGTGCAGGGCGGCGAAGATCTCCGCGCCCCGGGCCCTTTCCACTTCGGTCCCCCCGGCGAACTCCGCCAGCACTTTCGATGCGGTCCGCGCGTCCAGCCCCTTGATCAGCGTTACCACCGACAGGTCCGGCAAATTCATCAGATATCCGACGCTTTTCTTCGGCCCCATGTTCTTGACCAGTTCCCGAGCCTGCTCCGTCGCCTCGGCGGTCAGCTCCGCGCGGGCCTTCGCCAGTTCCCGCTCGAACGCCGCTCGGTCCGCCGAGAGGGCGGCGCGATCGTCAGAGACGGCCTGCGCCTCCGCGGCGACCGCTCGGGCGGCGGACCGCAGTTGTTCGGTGCGATCGGCCAGTTGCAGCGCCGCGGCGGCCCGCCGTTCCAGCACCTCTTCGTACGTCGGCGTCCGCTCGGGGCCTTGGCCCCCCGGAGCTTCGGAAGGGGTCTCGGCCGGGATCGCGCCTCCCGGCGTACCGTCCAGCGCGGCGGCGATCTCCGTCCAGGCGGAGGGCGTGAGTCGGCCGTGCCACCACAGCACGCCGGCGGCGAGCGCCTGCGTGGCGACGGTGGCGATGCAGATGACGCCGATCAGCGTGGCGAGCGCGCGTCCCATTCGCTTCGATCTCCCGCTGTTAGAAAGAACGGCCGTCGGTCGCGTCGTCGTCCGGCCCGTCCGCTGGGACGGCCGCGACGGAGGCGGTCGCGGCGAAGAGATCCTCGGCCGCCCGCTGCTCCGCGGCGAGTTCGCCCGTACGGTGGGCGAGGCGGTCCCGATCGCGGAGCGTCTCCAGCGCCGCGACCGCCCGGTCCGCCGCGATCAGCGCCGTGCGGGCCGCGGCGACCTTCGTCGCGGCGTCCGTGACGGCGGCGTCGGCCGTCCGCCGTTCCGCGTTCAACACGGAGGCGTGTCGGCGGCGGGCGAGCCAGTCGCCGGCGTCCACCCGCCCGCCCCGCGTCGCCGCCCCGAGTTCGCCCCGTTCCATCTCAATCCGGGCCTCCACTGCGGCCCGAGTCGCCTCGGCGTCCTCGGCGGCCCGCAGCGCCGCGGCGAGCGCAGCCCGGGCGGCGTCCCGGTCGCGTTCCCGCGCCTTGAGCACCACGGCGAAGCGAAAGCGAAAGCGGGTCACTGGGCCGTCCCCCCGTTCGCCGCGGCCGCGAGGGCCAGCAGCGCCGAGACGGTCTCGGCGGCGGGCGTGGATTCGTCCGGCCGCTGTCGGAGAAACGCGTCGATCGCCGGCTTCATCTTCACCGCGGCGTCGACCTCGGCGCTGCTGCCGGACTGGTAGGCCCCAATTCGAATCAGGTCCTCGGCCTCACGGTAGGCGGCCAACAGGGACCGCACCCGCCCGGCGGCCTGGGCGTGCTCCGGAGCCGCGAGCTGCGCCATCAACCGGCTCAGGCTGCCGGGCACGTCGACCGCGGGAAAGTGGTTCGCCTCCGCCAACGACCGCGACAGCCAGACGTGGCCGTCCAGCGTGCCGCGGACGGCGTCGGCGATCGGCTCGTTCGGGTCGTCGCCGTCCACCAGCGTGGTGTAGAACGCCGTGATGCTGCCGGCGCCGTCGGGGTTCGTCGGCGACGGCACGCCCGGTCCGCTGCGTTCCAGCAGGCGGGGGAGCAGGGCGAACACGCTGGGCGGATAGCCGCGGGTGGCCGGCGGCTCCCCGGCGGCGAGGCCGATCTCCCGCTGGGCCTGGGCCAGACGGGTCACGCTGTCGAGCATCAGCAATACCGAGCGACCGGCGTCGCGGAAGTGCTCGGCGATCGCGGTCGCGGTGAGGGCGGCCCGCAGGCGGACGGCGGCCGGCTCGTCCCCGGTGGCGACGACCACCACGCTGCGGCTCAAGCCGTTCGGGCCGAGGTCGTGATCGAGGAACTCCCGCACCTCGCGGCCCCGCTCGCCGATCAGCCCCAGTACGGCGACGTCCGCCGCCGAGCCCCGGGCGAGTTGAGCCAGCAGGGTGCTCTTGCCGACGCCGCTGCCGGCGAACAGGCCGACCCGCTGCCCGCGGCCGACGGTGTTCAGGCCGTCGATCACGCGGACGCCGGTGTCGAACTTCCGCCGGATCGGCGGCCGTCCCAGCGCCGGCGGGGGCGCCGCATGCGGATCGACGGCGTGCGGCCGGGGCGGGGCGGGCCTGCCGTCAATCACTCGACCGCGGCCGTCCAACACCCGGCCGATCAGGCCGTCGCCGACGGCGAGATCGCCGGTCCCGCGGGTCAACCGCACCCGGTCGCCCCGCCGCACGCCGGCGAGGTCGGCGAAGGGCATCACGAACGTATCGCCGCCGTGAAACCCGGTGACGACCCCCTCCACCGGCGGCCCGGCGGCGGGGGAGAACTGGACCTCCGCCCCCACCGGCGCCGGCAGGCCGACCACGGCGGCGCCCGCCCCGGTCAGCCGGGCGACGGAACCGGTCAGGCCGACGGATACGGCCCGCCCCAGACGGGCGGCGTAGCGAGCGCCCACGGCGTTCATCGCACGCCCCCGTCCGCGGCGTCGTCCGGGAGCAGTTCCGCGGCGATGCGGTCCAGCCGGGCGGCCAGCCGCCCGTCCACCTCCCCGCCGACGCCGCGGACGAGGCAGTCCCCGCGGGCGAGGGACGGGTCCGCCGTCAGCGTGGCCCCCTCGCCCAGCGCCGCGAGGGCCTCCTGCCGGAACGATTCGCCCAACGCCGCCAGGTCGTCCGGGTGCATCGTCACCGCGGGGGCGCGGAGGCCGGCCGCGGCCGCGAGGGCTTCGGCGGCCAGACCGGCGGCGGCTTCGGGCCGAAGCTTCAGCTCCCGCCCCAACAACCGCCCGGCGATAGCACAGGCGAGCTCGACGGCGTCCCGTTCCCAATTCGCCCGCCAGCGGTCCTGCTCGGTCCGGTAGGCGTCGGTGAGCCGGGCGATCGGCGGCAACGCGGCGGCGAGGCGGTCGCCCGAGAGGCGATCGGCCTCGGCGGCGGCGGCCTCGGCGATGCGGTTCTCGGCGTCCGCCAACCCCGCCGCCCGCCCCTTCTCCAGCCCCTCGGCATGCGCTTTCTGACGAATCTCCTCGGCCTCGGCGACGGCCTCGGCGAGCAGCGTGCGGCAGCGCTCGCGGACCGCGTCCAGGCGTTCGTCGCAGTCGGTTTCGAAGTCCGACAGGTTCCAGCCGCGGGGTCGGCGCGATTCCTCCGGCGACGCCCCGGCGTGTGGCCGGTCGAGTTTCAGAACGCGGGCGGGGGGCGGGGAGGCGGGCACCCCGGACCGTTAGCAGATCGCCCGCGGACGCCGCTGCGCCGGTTCGCAGGCCGATCGCCGCGGGTCGGGGTTCGGCCGATCAGGTGACGTACTGTTCGACCTCGCCGCCGTTGCCGACGGTGATCTCGCCGGAGTCCTCCAGTCGGCGAACGGTGTCCACCACGGCTCCCTGGGCGGCCTCCACCTCCGACAGTTTGACCGGGCCGAGGTATTCCATCTCCTCCCGCAGCATATCCGCGGCCCGCTGCGAGAGGTTGCCGAGCACCTTGTCCGTCAGCTCCTGTCCGGCCCCCTTCAGCGCGACGGCCCAGCGGCTGGTGTCGACTTCCTTCAGCAGAGCCTGGATCGCCTTGTTGTCCAGCTTCAGCAGGTCGTCGAACACGAACATCAGGCGACGGATCTGGTCCGCGAGATCCGCGTCGTCCCGGTCGAGGCTCTCGAGGATGCCCTTGTTCGTCATGCGGTCCGTGACGTTGAGGATCTCCGCCACCCGCGGGGCGCCGCCGGCCTTCTCCAACGTCTGGTCGAAAGTGCTGGTCATCCGCCGCCGCAGGCTGGCTTCGACCTCCTCCACCACGTCCGGGCTGGTCTGCTCCATGCCGGCGACCCGGCGGATGACCTCGATCTGCTTGTCCGGGTTGAGGCCGCTGATCACCTCCGCGGCGAGGCCGGCGGGGAGGTGGGAAAGGATCAGGGCAATCGTTTGCGGGTGCTCCTCGCTGACGAACGTCAGCAGGTTGTCGGCCCCGGCCTTCTGCAGGAAGGAGAACGGCACGCTGTCGAGATTCTGCCGCAGGTTCTCCACGACCTCCCGGGCCGCCTCCGCCCCGAGGCTGCCGGCGAGCAGTTCCTCGGCCCCCGCGAGACCGCCGCGTTCCACCTTCACCCGGGCGGCGTGGCGGTTTTCGAACTCCGTGAGCACCGCGGCCTGCTGCTCGGCGGTCACGTCGTCGATGCGCACGATCTCGGCGCTGACCGCTTCCACCGCCCGCTTCGGCAACAGGGCGAGCACCTTCTGAGCCTCCGCCCGCTCCAGCGAGAGCAACAGCACGGCGGCCTTCCGGGCGTCGCTGAAGGAACGGCTCATCGGGACGATCGGACGGGAAAGAGAGTCACGGGGAGTCCGCCGCCCGCACGCAGGAGTCAGCGGAGCGTTGCGGGAGAGTCAGGCAGCGTTGCGGAGCCAGGAGTTGAGCACCGCGGCGACGGCCTCGGGATCTTCGGCGGCGAGTTCGGCCACGCGGTCCCGCTGCGTCTTCGGTTTGTCCTCCTCCTCCTCGACCTTGCCGTTGGGGCCGATCCGGCCGGCGACGGCGGTGCGATCGGCGATCTCGTCGAAGGTCGCCGGCGGGGCGGGTTCCGGCAACTTCATCCCGCGGCGGAGCACCAGCAGGCCGGCGGCGGCGATGACGCACAGCAGGGCGGTGGAGCCCCAGCGGGAGACGAGATCGCCAATCGTCTGCGTCCAGGGGACCACGATCGGCGGCACGTCCGGCGCGACCGGCGTGACGGTGGTCACGTGCACGGCGGTCGGCGGGGAGCCGGCGGGGATCAGCGTCGCCACCCGTTCCCGCACCTTCTCCTCCTCGGCGACGCGGATCGCGTCCACGGCCTGGACGTACGCCGCCTTCGACGCCTCGTCCTCGCCCGGCGAGAGCCCGCGGCCGGCGGCGACGGCTTCGTGGTAGCTCTCGGGGATCGACACCGCGACCCGCACCGCCTCCGGCATCGCGGCCCGCAGTTCCCGTTCGCTGGTGGTCCAACTCGGCACCACCCGCATGTTGGAATCCGTCTGTTCGTCGCGGGTCTGCGTCAGCGGGCCGCCGACGGAGACGCTGCCCGGCTGGTTGCTCGCCACGCCCGGCTCTCCCTGCGGGGGCGTCTGGTTGGAGGAGCGGCTCCGGATCGACTCCGCCGACTCAACCGTGACCGCCTGTTTCGCGTCCACGGATTGGCGGCGCTCCACCTCGCGGCGGACGGCGTCCAGGTCGACGGACACGTTCACCAGCGCCCCCGGGATGTAGGCGAGCGCCTGGGAGATCGTTTCGCGGTAGCGGCGGGTGTGGGCGGCGAGGGCGGCCTGCGCGCCGTCGTCCAGCGGCCCGTCGGCCTCGTGGGCGTGGGCGGCCCCGGTGGATTGGTCCAGCACCGTGATGTCCTCCTCGGCCAGGTCCGGCACCATGCCGGCGACGGCGCTGCGGATGCTCGCCACCCGCTCTGCGGAGAGCGTGGCGCCCCGACGGGGCATCAGGCTGACGGTCGCGGCGGTTTTTTTCTCCCGCCGCGGCCACTCGCCGGTCTGCTTGACGCTCCAGAGCACGTCCGCCGACTCGATGTCCTTCACCGCCGCGAGCGTCTTGCGGACCTCCTTCCGCAGGGCGATGTTTCGCAGTTCGGCCAGTTGCTCCCGGGAGGTGAACAGGCCGGCCTTGTCGAACTGACGCTCGAACTCGCTGAGGGAGTCGCCCGGCAGGCGGCCGTCGACCATCAGGGCCGCGTTGTAGGCGTCGACCTCGGCGGTCGGCACGAAGATGCGTTGGCCGTGGGTGCGGAAGTCCGTCAGGCCGGCCTCGATAAGGGCCTGCTCCGCGCTGCGGAGTTCGTTCGAGGCGAACACCTTGCCCCAGGAGACCGGCGTCTCGTCCCGCGTGCCGACGCTGCCGGAGATCAACAGGGCGAACCCGGCCATCAGGGCCAGCGGCACGCCGATCAGCGTCCACCGCCCGCTGGGCGGCAGATCGCGGGCGAAGGCTTTCGCTTTCTCGAAGCTGTCCGACAGGCTGTTCACGCGTTCGTCGGGCCTTCGGACGGACGGCCGGGCGGGGAGGGAGCCCGGGTGCTAGCTCAAAGCGGCGCGCGAAGGGAACGCCAGATCCGCGTCCTCCGCCGGCGGGGGCGGGGCGTGCGGCGTCACACCGGGATCGACTGCAGTTCCTTCCAGCCTTCCAGCAGTTTGTTCCGCACGGAGATGAGCATCCGCAGCGAGAGGTCGGCCTTTTTGACGGCGCTGAAGACCTCCGCCTGCGTCACATCCTCGCCGAGGACGGCCCGCGTCGCGGCGGCGTCGGCGGCGTGGGCGTTGGCGTTCACGCCGTTGACGGCGTCCGCCAGCAGCGCCGCGAAGTCCGGCCCGGCGGAGGGAACCGCGGGCGGCGGGGCCGACGGACCGCCGGCGAGCGGCACGCCGGGGTAGGTCGGCGGCGGGGCGAGGGTGAGGGCGTTCATCAGCCGAGGATCCTCAGGCTCTGGTCGGCGATCTGCTTGCTCAGTTCCACCGCGGTCACGTTGGCCTCGTAGGCCCGGGCCGCCTCCACCGCGTTCACGAACTCCGTGGTCAGGTCCACGTTCGGCAACATCAGCATCCCGTCCGGCCCGGCGTCCGGGTGGCCGGGGGCGTGCACGGCCCGCGGCGGGGTGGTCTCGTCGGTTTTCACCTCGAATTGGACCCCGGTCGCGGCCCGGGCGCCCGTGCCGGCCCCGACGTCGTCGCCGGAGCCCAGCTCCGCCGCGGCGAACTGCACGAACCGGCGGCGGAACGGCTCCGGCTCCCCGGCATCGTTGCGGGTGGCGTGGGCGTTCGCCACGTTCCCGGCGATCACGTCCAGCCGCGCCCGCTGCGCGACGAGGGCCGAGGTGGAGACGTCGAAGGCTTGAAACATAGTAACTATCGGATTGTGGATGTCGGATCGGGAATGCGGGCGGGGCGTTGCGGCGTGGGCGGACGTCGCTCAGAAGCTACATCCCCATCCGACATCCCCGGTCCCCCGTCGCATCACGCCCGTTCGGTGATGGCGGCCTGGAGCATCGCCATCTGGGCGCCCATCAGCTGGATCGCGGCCTGGCGCTGCATGGCGTTGCGGGTGAGGGCGAGGGCCTCGCGTTCGATGCTGCGGGGGGCGCCGTCGTGGAAGACGAGGTCCCCGCCGGGCCGGTCGACGGCGGTCAGCAGTTCGTCCGGCACCCCGCCGGCGAGCGGGTCGTGCGGAGCCTGGGCGAGGCTCGCGGCGGCGCCGGGCGTGCGGGCGGCGACGGACTGCCGCAGCGCTTCCTGAAACGCCACCGGATCCAGGTCCCGCGGCCGGTAGCCGGGGGTGTCGATGTTCGCCAGGTTCCCCGCCAGCACGTTGTGGCGGACCTCGCCCCAGACCGCCTGCCGTTCGAGCAGCGGCAGCGAACCGGCGGACAGCAGGGAGTCGAACATCGGCGGGAACGAAAAGGACGGGAGGGGAATGCGGGGGCGGGCGGCGCCGTCAGCCGGCGACGTCGAGGCGGCGGGGCGGGGGAGCCGCGCCCCCGGAGCCGCCGTACGCCCCCTGGGCGGCGGACGCGGCACCGAGCGCGGACAGTTCGCCCGCGAGTTCGTCGCGGCGGGCGACGGCGAGGGCGAGAGCTTCGCCGTCCGCCTTCAGCAGCGCCTCGACGCGGGCCGACAGCGCCGGGACCCGGTCCGGCCCCGCCGCCCGCAGCAGGGCCGGCAGGTCGGCGGCGTCGAGGGCGGACTGCTTCTCGCCCAACGTGGCGAGCAGCCGGTCGTCGTCCCCGGCGGCGAGGGCCTCCGCCTGAACGGCGGAGAGCCGTTCCAGACGGTCGAGCAGACGGTCCGCGACGTCGGCGGGCGAGTCGGGGGGGGTGGCGGCGGTCACGGGGCGGCGTTGCGGGCGGGCGGATCGGGGACGGGAGCGTCGGCGGCCTCCTCGGCGGAGGCCCGCCGGGCGAGCAGGAACAATCGGTTCCACTCGGCCCGGCTCAGCGGCGATCGGTCGGCGTCGAGGGCGGCGTCGGGCAGGCGGGCGATCGTCAGCCGCGCCTGCTCCGCGGCGAGTCGTCCGCCGACTTCGTCCCCCGCGGCCCGGCGGGCGGCGGCAAGATCGAGCAGGGCGGCGGCGCTGCGAGGGTTTAGCGGGTCCCGGTCCACCGCCGCCGCGACGGCCACGCCGCCCGCTTCGATGCGGCCCAGCCGGGTGAGACACTCCGCGGCCCCCAGCCGGGCGAGCCGCAGCCGCGTCACCTCCGCCGGGGTCGGCGCCGCGTCCGCCGACCCGTCCCGAACGCGACGTTCGACGGTGCGGAAGTCCTCCAGCGCCGCGGTCAACTCCGCGGCGGCCCGCTCCTTCCGGCGCTTCAGATTGAGGGCGTCGACGGGAACGGGGGCCGCGTCCAGGCGCTGCCAGCGGGCGAGGCGGCACCGGGCCCGCGCCAGGCGGGCCGGCACGGCGGCGGGCTCGTCCGGGTAACGGGCGAGGCACTCGCCCAGCAGATTGACGGCGTGGGAGAGGGCCGCGTCGGCGGCGTCCCCCTCCCGGGCGTCCGGCGCGGCGATCGGGGGGACGGCGGCGAGCGCCCGACCGGCGGTCAGTTCCGCCCGGGCGAACAGGCTCTCCCGCCACTCCGCCGCCGCGGGCGTCAGCTCGGTGTCGGTGAGCACCGCGGTCCAGGCGGCGATCGCGTCCTCCGGTTTTCCGGCCTCCAGCGCCGCAGCCCCGATCAACACACGGGCGACCGGCGCCGCGGGGTCCGAGGGGAGATCCTGCACGAGCGACTCCGCCGCGGAGCGGGCCTCGGCGGCCCGGCCGAGGTCCAGCAGGAGCCTCGCCCGTTCCAACCGCAAGCCGCCCGGGTCGCGGTCGCCCCGCATCGTGATCCGATCGAGTTCCGCCAGCGCCGCGTCCGGTCGCCCCGCCTGCCGCAGGTGACGGACGGCGGCGAGCCGGGCGAAGCGGCGGCGGTCGCGGTCCGGCTCGACGGCCGCCCACGCGGCGAACGCCTCGCCGGCCGCCAACGCCCGGCCGTCGTCGGTCTCGGCGGCGGCGTCCAGCACCTCGGCCTTCAATCGCCGAGCCAGCGGCGCCCCCATCGCCGATTCGACTGTCTCGCAGAGCGACACGCAGTGGTCCACCGCCCGCGGATCGGCGGCGGCGGTCCGCACCGCCTGTTCGCACGCCTGCCGCAACTCCGCCCGCAGATCGCCCGCGAGCCCCTCGGCCGCGTCGGCCCCGTGCTCCACCGCGAGGGCGAGGGCCTCGGAGGCTTCCTCGAACCGACCGGCGGCGGTGAGCAGCCGGGCCGCCGCCAACCGCGCCGACAGCCCGTCCGCGGACCGCGGGGCGAGCTCGGCGGCGGCCCGGTAGCGTTCCAGGGCCAACAGGCGGTCGCCGGACGCCTCCTCGACCCGCCCGTGCATGTAGAGGGTGTGCAAATCGTCCGGCAGCGGGAACCGGGGCACCGGAGGCAACGCGGCCCGGGCGGAGGCCATATCGTCCATCAACAGCGCCAGCCGCACCGCCAGATCGCCCCCGCGGGCGCCGAGCTGTTGCAGCCCCGCCAACGCGGCGGAGGCCGTCGCGGGATCGTTGCGTTCGATGGCGAGCCGGCCGCGGGCCCGCAGCAGGGCGGCGTGGGAGTCCGGGTCGGTCGGCGCCTTCACCGCGGCGAGGCGGGCGGCCGCTTCGTCCAACGTGTCCGGCCGCCCGTCACGGACGGCGCTGTCCACCAGCCCCTGCCAGAGCGGCACCGCGCCGGCGGCCTGCGCCCCGTACTCTTCCCGCAACGCCTGCGCGAAGCGCTCGAAGGCCATCGCCGGCCGCCCCGCCCGCAGCAGGCTGAGGCCCCCGGCGATCAGCAGCGTGCGGCGGCGGGGCGGGGGCACCCCCTCCCGCTGCGCCCGCACCAGATAGGCCGCCGCGGTGGCGTAGTCGCCGCGGGACTCCGTGGCGCGGCCGAACGCTTCCAACCCGACGACGTAGGCGGCGGCGCCGGGCACGTGCGGCAGGATCGGCGGCGGACCGGGCGTGACGCCTTTCGCTTCCGGCTCGATCAGCGGCAACGCCAACGCCGCGGCCCGGGCGCGGGCGACCACGTCCTCCGCCTCCTCGCCGTCCGTCGGGTCGAGCGGCGGCGGGTGGGCGTCCAGCGTATTGAGCGCCTCCGTCAACCGCTCGGCGGGGGGGCGGACGGTCGGCAGGGCCGCCGACACGGCGTACGCCCCCAGGCCGATCGCCCCGGCGAGGACGATCAGGGTCGCCGCCGTGGCGGCGCTCGGCGGGCTGGGACGGGACAGGTTCAGCGGGGAAGCCCGGCGATCGGGGGCGGTCCGAAGCCGGGCGGTGCTAGCGGTCAGGGCGTCTTTCGGTCAACGGCGGTTCGCCGCCGCGGGACTTCTCGGGTCGGGCCAGAGCGCAACGGATGCGGCCGGGCGGCGCACGAGAAACGGCCCCGCCTCCCAAGCGGGAAGCGGGGCCGTCGGGCCGTGACGTGGAGGACGGACGAGCCGTCCTTCAGGCGTCAGGGTTCAGCGAGCCATGCCGTACAGGTTGCCGGCGGGGCGGTGCACCGGGCGGCTGGTCTGACGACGGAAGCGGCTGGGGAAGTAGGCTTCCGGGTCGGTCGGCGGGGCCGGCTCGGCCTCGTAGGCCTTCTCGGCGGCCGGGGCCTGCGGAGCGGCTTCCTGAACGGCCGGGGCCGGGGTGGCGGCCGGGGCCGGAGCGGCGGCCGGAGCCGGGGCCGGGGCGGCCGGGGCGACCACGGCACGGCCGGCGGCCGGAGCCGGGGCGACGCCGTAGTTCACCGGGGAAGCGACGGTGCCGCAGCTCGTGGCACAGCAGTTGGCCTCGCAGCAGCCGGTGTCGCAGCAGTCGTCCTTGCCGCAGTTGAACAGCTTGCTCAGCAGGCCGCCCTTACGGCTGAAGCAGGAACCGCCGTCGCAGCAATCGGTCGCACAGGGGGCGGCACAGGTGTTGGTCGGGCAGCAGTCGGTCTCGCAGCAGTCGCTCTTGCCGCAGTTGAACAGCTTGCTCAGCAGGCCGCCCTTACGGCTGAAGCAGGAGCCGCCGTCACAGCAATCGCTGGCACACGGGGCGGCGCAACCGGGCTCGGGGCAGCAGCCGTTCCCGCAGGCGTCGCCGCAGGGGGCGGCACAGCCGGGATCGACGCAGCAGTCGGTCGCACACGGGGCGGCACAGCCGGGGTCGACGCAGGCGTTGCCGCAGGCGCTGCCGTAGGCGTCGCCGCAGGGGGCGGCGCAACCGGCGTCGGCGACGCAGCCGCTCGGGGCACAGCAGCTGGCCGGGGCGCAGCTGGAGTCACAGCAGGCCGGCTTGCCGCCGAGGCAGCCGTAGCTGGAGGGGGCGGCACAGGTGGTGCCGACGGCGGGGGCGCAGCACTCGGGCTGGCAGGCGGAGGTGCAGTCGCAGCTCTTCTGGCAGCCGTGGCTGAAGATGCCGGCCTGGGCCGTGGCGGCCATGCCGAGCGCGAGCGCCGCACCGAAACAACGGAGCAGAGTCATTCGAAGGGTCCTTCCCTGGGAAGTTGGTCCCGCGCCGTCTCCGTCCCCGGCCCGACGAACCGCCCCGCCCGCCCGCGTTCTGCGGGACAGATTGCGGGGGACGCGGTCGGCCGGCGAAACCCCGGGTCGAGTTCCGCCGGAACGGCCGGCGACCCGTCCCCGGGTGAGGGGACGGCCGCGTCGGCGAGTTCGGCTTCACCCGGTGGGCCGGGGGGGGAGGTGGGGGCGCTGGGGTTGATTGAGGTGCGGGGCGATCCGATCGCCTCGCCCCCCGGATGCGGGTCCGGGGTGACGGATGGATCGGCGGCGCCGTTCGGCCCTCTTGAAGCGGTCCGGCCATCGGAGACGGGTTCGGCGGAAAGTTCCGCTTGCATCGCTCCCGAAACATTCGCCGCCGCCGATTCTCCGACGCCCGCCGCCGGGCCCGTCCGCCCGGGTTCGGGCCGTCCCCGGCGCCTCCTCCGTTCACGCTCCCCGCCGGGCTGAACCGCCGGTCATTTCTTGAGGGTGGTGAGAAACTCGACCAAATCGACCAGTTCCTGCTCGGTCATCAGTTTCTGAATGTCGGCGGGCATCAGCGAGACGTCCTGGACCCCGTGCTCCAGCAGGGCGTCCTTGGAGAACGTGCGTTCGATGCCCTCCTGGTCCTTGATCCGCAATTCCTCGTCCGTCTCGCTGACCAGCAGCCCGTTGAACACGCTGCCGTCCTCGGTGAGCACGGTGTGCGTCTCGTAGTTGTGGCTGACGCCGGCGGAGGGGTAGAGGATTGAGGTGAACAGGGCCTGCCGGCTGAGCTTGTCGCCGATCTCCGTCAGGTCCGGGCCGACCTCTCGCCCGACGCCCTTCACCACGTGGCACTTCGAGCAGGTGCCCGTCGTCATATAGACGAGCTTGCCGTTCGCCACGTCGCCGCGGGCCTCCGTCAGCTCCGCGAGCGACGGCAGAGGCTTCTCCCGTCCCGGCGGCGGCGGGAAGACTCTCGCCACGCGATCGCCGAGGCGGTGGTAGGTCGAAGCGTGCAGCGTGGCGGCGACGGTCTGGCGGAGCTCCTCCGCCAACTCGCCGGCCTCGGCCCGCTCCAACAGCAGCCGGGCCCCCTCGCCGATCTGGGCCAGCCCGGCCGCGGCGGCCTTCCGGCGGCCGACGTCCAGGTTTTCGTCGTCCATCACCGCGGTGAGGAACTTCACCGCGTCCCCGCGGTGGGTGCGGCCGAGGGCCGACAGCACGCCCTCGGCCAGTTCGCGGTTCTCGCCCCAAACCACGCGGCTGACGTCTTTCCACGCCCCGCGTTCGATCAGCAGGCCCGCGGCGTCGACGCCGGCGGTCTCGGTCGGTTTCGTCCCGGCCAGTTCCAGCAGGTCGTCGGCGCGGCCCGGGATGCGGAAGGTCCGCAGCAGTTCGACGAACCGCTCCGTCCCCCGCACCTCGTCCAGCACCCGGGCGATGCCGTTCTGAATCCGTTCGTCATCCGCGCCGCCCGCGTCTTTGAGGCGGAGCAGAGCCGCGAGTCGCACGAGCGTCGCCCGGTCCTCCGGGAGATCGTCTGAGAAGGCGATTTGCGCGAGCCGCCGGCGTTTCAGGTCCGTGTCGGGCTGGAAATCGAACGCACGCAGATAGCGGGGGACCTCCTCCAAGGGCACGTGCCGGTCGTTTACGGCGAGATCGGCCAACAGCGTCGGCGTCCGTTCCGCTCGGCTCCGCCACACGATATCCCGCGCCTGTGCGTCCTCGTGGAATCGTTTGCCGAGTTTCGGTTGACCGTTCGCGTCCAACCGTCCGTAAGACGGCGCGAGGTACGCTTCGAGACAGGCGTCCCACTTCCCGTCCGCGGCAAGTCCCAGCGACTCGAGCAGCCAGCGATCGCCGGGGATGTATTCCCAAGCCACCGCGGCCCAGGCGTCGGCCGCCGTCAGCCCGCCGCCTTCCGCATCGGCAGGCACGTTCCGCAGGGAGATCGCGGCTTCTCGGAGCAGGGCTGGAGAATCGAATCGCGTCTCCCCGTACAACCCCTCCGCGATCCGCTCCAAGCGGGCCCTCGCGCCGTCGGCGGACTGCGGATCGGTGGACTGGCGCAGGAGTCGCAGCCCAGCCGCACGAAGCCGGGGGTCGTCGGTCCCTAACGCTAGATCGGCGACGGACAGAGGATCCCGAAGGGCGGCGAGCGCCCACATCGCTCTCGCTCGGAGCGGGGCAGGCGTCGTGGTGCTTTCGAACTGACTCAGCAGCGCTTCGGCAGAACCGGCCGTTCCCTCGGACAACGCCTGATAGCCTTGATAGCGGGCGTCGAGGTTCGGGCTGTTCAACGCCGCTAACGCCCCCTCCGGCGTGGAGAGATCGAGCTCCGGCGCCGTGTAGCGCTTCTCCGAACCGGCCGGCCGCAGGCGGAACAGGCGGCCGCGGGAGATGTCTTCCATCCGGTGGCCGCCGACGCCGGGGTCGTACCAGTCGGCGACGATCAGGCTGCCGTCCGGGGCGACGGTCACGTCGGAGGGGCGGAACCAGCGGTCCCGCTCCCCGGTGAGCAGGTCCTTCTGCTCCGCGGTGAAGCCGGCCCCGTCCGGCTCCAGGAAGTAGGCCCGCACGGCGTTGGGGCCGGCGTCGCAGTGGAGCAGGGCGCCGCGGTACCTCTCCGGCAGCAAGTCGCCTTCGTAGACGGCGATGCCGGTCGGACTGCCGGCGCCGCTCTGGTACAGGTTCGGCATTACGCCGGGATCGTTCAGGTGCCAGTGGCGGAGGGGGATCTTTTCCGACATCCCCACCCGTTCTTCTCGCCATCCGGCGCCGGTGAGCTCATCCTTGTAGCCGTAGTTGCCGCCGGGGATGACAAGGTTCAACCGGGTGGCGGCGTTGCCGTCGTCGTCGTTGTCGCTCTGCCAGACGCGGCCGAAGCTGTCGACGGCCAGCTCCCAGTTGTTCCGAAAATTCCAGCCGAGCGTTTCCACGTTCGACCCGTCGAGGTCGCAGCGGAAGGCCATGCCCTCCTGATACGGCTGGCGATTGGCCGTCACCTCGTTGCCGGCGAGGTCCACCACCGGGGAGCCGTCCGGTCGCCGGAGCTGTTTCCCCTCGTTGCCGAAGTTGAAGTACAGCTTGCCGTCCGGGCCGAACAGGACGCTGTGCACCCCGTGGTCGTGCTGCACGCCGCCGATCCCGGTGAACAACACCTCGCGGCTGCCCTCGTCAGCCCGCAGGTCGCCGTCGGCATCGCGGAATTTGAGGATGTTCTCGCCGGCGGAGACGATCACCGTGTCGCCCAGCACGCAGACGCCGTGGGCGCTGTCGATCTCCGGGTCCTGGTAGAAGACGGTTTTCTCGTCGAGTTCGCCGTCGCCGTCGGTGTCCTCCAGCACCAGGATGCGGTCGCCGGCCTCGCGGGCCGGGTTGTCCTTGTTGCGGAAGTGGCGGTAGTTGACGACTTCGCAGACCCAGACGCGGCCGTGGGCGTCGACGTCGATGTTGCTGGGCGAAAGCAGCAGCGGTTCCGCGGCGAACAGATCGACGGCGAGGTCGTCGGCCACGGAGAGGTTCTGCAGTTCCGCTGCCGGGGAGCGGGTCGGGTCCGCGGTCGCGTCGTCCAGTTCCTCCCCGCCGGCGTAGACGACGAACTGCACGCTGCTGGCCGTTCCGCCGAACTGGTCGGTCCCGCCGTCCTCCAGGGCCCCGGTGGCGGTGAAGGTCGTGTAGCCCTCCGGCAGTTCGAACACGATGCGGCTGTCGGCGTGCGTGCCGATGCCCTCGACGGGCTGGCCGTCCACCGTCAGGGCTTCGCCGTTGGCGTCGAAGCCGACGGCGGTCTTGCCCCAACCCTGTTGGGCGGACTTCCACTTCAAGTCGGTCAACTTCAGCGTGCCCGCCGGGCCGGTGAGGACGGGGTCCACCCACACGGCCCAGTCCGCGGTGTAACCGTCGCCGCCGTCGGTCACGACCAGCGCCAACCGCTCGGCCCCGTCCAGGTCGAGGGAGAGGGCCGCGCTCTGCCCGGGCGTCGCGGCGGTGACGATCGGGGAGCGGACGACGGCCGGTTCGGCAAGTTCCTCGGCCCGCAGCGGGGCGGCGCCGGCCGTCAGGAGGAACGCCCCTCCGACGAGGGCGGCGAGCGGGGCGCAACGATGTTCGGGCATGTCGGCGACGGAATCGCGGAGCGGGTTGGGCGAGCGGGGAGCAGTATAAGCCCGCCGCCTGGTCAGCCGCCCGCCTCCGCGACGTCGGACGACTGCTTTGCATCACCGCTCCCTGATGGGCGGGCGGGATCTGCGGGCGTCGCAGCCTCCGACAACCGGCGGGCGACCGACCGCCACCGCAGGGCGTACAGCGGCACGCCGACGAGCGCGACCGCGCCGAGGAAGCCCCACGCCACGCCCGCGGCCCCGTACCGCGGGCCGAGCGTCCACGTCGCCCCGCCCACCGCACCCCATATCGCAACGGCGGGCAGAACGAACGCCTCCGCCCGCCACGCCCGCAGGTAGGTCGCCAGGCTGAGCGGCACGTGGAGGGCGACGCTGCCGGCGACCAGCGCCCCGAACGCCGTCGGCGACAGGAGCCGTTCCGCCAGCGCCACGCCCCAGACGTTCAACCCCCACACCAACGCCGTCCCCGCGACCGCCCCCGCGGCGACCGCGGCCCAACTGGCGAAGAAGGTCCGGGCGAACAGCCGGTCGAACCCGGAGCGGTCCCCCCTCGCGGCCAGCGCCCCCAGCCGCGGGGCCCGGGTGTTCAACCACGCCGTCCCGCCGTACTGGAGGGCCAGCGCGGCGGACCAACTCATCCCCAGCCGGCCCGCCTCGCCGGCTCCGAGTTCGTCGCGGTGACGAAAGAGTACGAGGGTCAGCCCGGCGGCGGCCGCCGCCGCGACGGAGCTCTGCACGGCGGCCCGCCACTGCATCGGCCAGACATCGGTCCGCCAGCGAAACGTCGCCCCGTCGCCGCCGGCGAGCGCGCGCAGGAACGGCCACGACCGGGCGATCAACGCCGCCTCGACCAGCAGCCGCCCCGCACAGGCCGCCGCGACCGCCCACAGCGAACCGCCGAACAGCATCAGCGCCCAGGCGCCGAGGTTCCCGGCGACGGCGGCGAGCGTTTGCGTCTTCGTCACCGGTCCGACGCGCCCGCAGCCGAGCAGCACGGCCAACGCCGGGGCGACGGCGACCGAACCGGCCGTGCACGCCGCCGCCGTCCACCACGGCCCCGCCCATCCGACCGTCACCCCGGCCCCGGCGGCGTTCCCTGACAGATTCCACGCCCCGAAGGCCCCCACGCCGACCGCGAACGCCGCCGCGCTCAGGGCCGCCCAGCGGCCGGCAAACCGTGCCAACCCGGCCAGCCTTCGTCCGGAGGCGCCGGTCCCGTCATCCGCGTAGGCGTGAGCCGTGAGGGCGACGAGCACCTCGCCCAGCCCCAGCCGACAGAGGGCGTCGAGGCCCAGCAGCCCGGCGATCGTGTAGTAGTAGTCCTGCTCCGTCTCCGAAAACCGGCCGGCGATCAGCAGGGCGGTGATCGGCGCCGCGGCCAGCTGCCAGAATCGAATTCCCAGCGCCCAGGCCACGGTCGCGTCGAACTCCGCACGAGCGGCGAGGCGGGCGGCGAGGCGGGCGGGCGGCGGCATCGCCCCCAGACTCCCCGGAACGCCCCCCGCCGAACAGGACGCACGCCCCCGCCGCCGTTCCGTGGCTCGCTGCGTCTGTGAGAAGGTCGAATTCGCCGGTTGCTCCGTCCGGTGGCGGTCTGAGCGGCGGCGGGGTCGTCCTCCGCTGAACCCCGTTCGCCCCCGCGACAAGGCGCCGCGGCACGGCGGGCATGTCGCCTCCGATCGGGAGGGTGGGGCGGGTGAAACGGTCCCGGAGCGGCCGCCGGATGCGGCGGATCACCGCCGAGACGGCGGCGCGGTTGATTGCAAGGGGGAGGCCCCCTACGCTGCCCGTCGCCGGACTCGATACTGCGCGCCTGGCGACATAACCTAACGCCGATCTTTCTCCCGTCCCCGCCCCCGTTCCGCACCCCCGTGCTCATTCGAGAGGCCGAAATCTTTCGTGAGGTCGCCTCCCGGCGGAGTTTCTCCCGGGCGGCGGAGGTGCTGAATATGTCCCAGCCGGCGGTTTCCCAGACGGTGGGGAACCTTGAGAAGCGGCTGGGCGTGAAACTGCTCGACCGCTCGACGCGGCCGTGCTGCCTCACGGAGCCCGGCCGGGTGTTGCTGGAGGGCTGCCGCGATCTGTTGGACGGCTTTCGGGAACTGGAAGACCGGGTGAAGGGCGCCGCCGGCCGCGTCAGCGGACGGCTGTGCGTCTCGAGCATCTACTCCGTCGGGCTGCTGCAGGCCCCGACGGTGGAGGAGTTCGCCCGGCTGTATCCGGACGTGGCCCTCCGCCTGGAATACGGCCACCCGGACGACGTGTACGACGCCGTCGGCAGCGACGAGGCGGAGTTGGGCCTCGTCTCCTTCCCGCGGGACGGCGGCAGCTTCGAGAATATCCCCTGGCAGCGCGAGCCGATCGTGCTGGCCGTCCGCACCGACCACCCGTTCGCCGCCGGCGGTTCGGTCAAACCGTCGCGATTGGCGGGGGAACCGCTGGTCGCCCTGCAAACGCGGCTGAGGTTGCGGCGGCAGTCGGACCGCTGGCTGAAGAGCGTCGGGGTGGACCCCGAGATCAGCTACGAGTTCGACAACCTGGAAACCGTCAAGCGGGCCGTCGAGGCCGGGGCCGGCGTGGCGCTGGTGCCCGAGCCGACGGTCCGTCGCGAGGTCAGCCTCGGCACCCTGGCGACGGCGACGTTGGAGGGGGTGGACTGGATCCGCCCGCTGGGCATCGTGCGGCGGCGACGGAGACCGCTGAGCGCCGCCGCCAAAGCGTTTTGCGATCTGCTACTGGAAACCTCGGCGGATCAGACAGCCCCAGGAAATGGGGAGTCCGGCCGAACTATGACGGCCGATCCGCCCGCCGCCCGCTCCAAACGCACGGCGGAGCGGGACGCTGAAGTCGCCGTCGCCGGATAGCCGACCCCGGCCCCCCCCGTTCGCGTCCGCCGCCCGTCGCCGCCCCGCCCGGGGACCGGCCCGCCGGCCGCCCCCGTCTTTCCGATCACCTTCCGATTCTTTCGTCGGATTCTCCCCATGAACGCTCCCTCGATGACCCAGTTCCCCCTCCGGCACCAGGAAGGCCGCTTCCCGGAGCGGCAGGGTCTGTACGACCCGGCGCTGGAGCACGACAGCTGCGGCGTCGGCTTCGTCGCGAACATCAAGGGCCAGCGCTCCCACGGCATCGTCACCGACGCCGACCGCATCCTGCGTCACATGACGCACCGCGGCGCCTGCGGGTGCGAGGAGAACACCGGCGACGGCGCCGGCATGCTGACGGCCCTGCCGCACGAGTTCCTCGCCCGGGTCGCCGGGGATGAGGGCATCACGCTGCCGGAGCCGGGCCGCTACGCCGCCGGCAACGTCTTCCTGCCCCGCGACGCCAAGCAGCGGGAGCGGGCGAAGAAGACGCTGGAGGACCGGATCGCAGTCTACGGCCAGACGCTGCTCGGCTGGCGGGAGCTGCCGATCGACCCGGACGGCGCCGACGTCGGCCCCTCCGCCCGGGCCTGCATGCCGCACATCGAGCAGGTGTTCGTCGGGGCGGGCGAGAACGTCGTGAAGGACGGCTCCCTCGACGAGGGCGCCTTCGACCGGGCCCTGTTCCTCATCCGCAAAAGCGCCTCCCGCATGGTGCGGGAGGAGAGCCGGATGCCGGAGGCGCTGCTGTTCTACGTGTGCAGCCTTAACGCCCGCACGATCGTCTACAAAGGCATGCTGACCCCGGCGCAGGTCATGCCGATGTACCCGGACCTGTCCGCGGAGGACTACACCACGCACCTGGCGATGGTGCACAGCCGGTTCAGCACGAACACCTTCCCCAGCTGGGACCGCGCCCAGCCGCTGCGGAACATCGCCCACAACGGCGAGATCAACACCCTCCGCGGCAACCGCAACTGGATGGCCGCCCGGCAGGGGCAGCTCGAGAGCGAATTCTTCGACGGCAAGCTGTCGGACTCCTTCCCGATCTGCGAGGAGCACCTCTCCGACAGCGGGAACTTCGACAACTGCCTCGAATTGCTGCTCCGCAGCGGCCGCAGCCCGCAGGAGGCGATCATGCTGATGATCCCCGAGGCGTGGCAGAACCACCAGCAGATGCCCGAGGAGAAGCGGGCCTTCTACGAGTACCACAGCGCCCTGATGGAGCCGTGGGACGGCCCGGCGAGCGTGTCGTTCACTGACGGCCACGTCATCGGCGCCGTGCTGGACCGGAACGGCCTGCGGCCCAGCCGCTACTACGTCACCCACGACGACCGCGTCGTGATGGCGTCGGAGGTCGGCGTGCTGGACGTCGCCCCGGAGAACGTCAAGGAGAAGGGACGCCTCAAGCCGGGCCGCATGTTCCTCGTCAACTTCGACGAGGGGCGGATCGTGCCGGACAAGGAACTGAAGCAGAAGGCCGCCGAGAAGCGTCCCTACGGCGAGTGGCTCCGCGAGCAGCGGCTTGAACTGGGCGAACTGCCCGCCGCGGCCCCGCCCGCCCCCCGTGAGGGCGAGGCGCTGCTCAAGCGCCTGCGGAGCTTCGGCTACAGCGAGGAGACGCTGCGGTTCATGCTGCTCCCGCTGATCCGGGCGAAGAAGGACCCGATCGGCTCGATGGGCGACGACGCCGCGCTGGCCTGCCTCTCGGAGCAGCCCCGCCTGGTGCCGGACTACTTCAAGCAGTTGTTCGCCCAGGTGACGAACCCTGCGATCGACTCCATCCGGGAGGAGATCGTGATGAGCCTGGAGTGCTTTGTCGGGCCCGAGGGCAACCTGCTGAACACCACGCCGGAGCAGTGCCACCGCCTGCGGTTGCCGCACCCGGTGCTGACCGACGAGCAGATGGCCTCGCTGAAGGGCCTCGCCGACGCGCCGCACCGCGGCTGGTCGTCGCGGGTGGCGGACTTCACCTTCGCCAAACCGGAGGACCCGCAGGAGGCCGAGCGTCTGCTGAACGAGACGCTGGACGCTCTCTGCGCCGAGGCCGACGCCGCCATCGAGGCCGGTCAGGCCCTGCTGATCCTCACCGACCGGGCCGCCGGGCCGGACCGCGTCGCCGTGCCGGCCCTGCTGGCGGCGGGGGCGGTGCACCAGCACCTTGTGCGGACCGAAAGCCGCACCAAGCTGGGGCTGATCCTCGAAAGCGGCGAGACCCGCGAGGTGCACCACTTCTGCACACTGGTCGGCTACGGGGCGGATGCGATCAACCCGTACCTCGCCTTCGCCGCGATCCGTCAGGCCCGCGACAGCGGCTCGCTCTCCCCGCACGAGTCCAGCGGCAAGCCCTGGACCGACGAGGAGATCGTCGCCGCCTACCGCAAGGGCGTGGGGAAGGGGATGCTGAAGGTCTTCGCCAAGATGGGCATCAGCACCCTGCAGAGCTACAAGGGCGCCCAGATCTTCGAGGCGCTGGGCCTCGGCAAGGACGTCATCGACCGCTGCTTCACCGGCACGCCGAGCCGCATCAAGGGCATCGGCTTCGACCGCCTCGCGCTGGACGCGGTGCAGCGGCACGACCTCGGCTACCCGTCGGAGAAGGCGACCCGCGGGGACGAGTACGACCCGGTCGACCTCCCGAACCCCGGCACCTACGCCTGGCGGGCCGAGGGCGAAAAGCACGCCTGGACCCCGCAGACGATCGCCGCGGTGCAGAACGCCGCCCGCACCGGCGACAAGGACGCCTACAAGCAGTTCGCCGCGATGGTGAACGAGCGCGTGGCCCGCGACTGCAACCTCCGCGGTCTGGTGCGGTTCAAGACGGAGGAGCGGGAGCCGATCGACCTGGAATGGGTCGAGCCGGCCAGCGAGATTGTCAAGCGGTTCTGCACCGGCGCCATGAGCTACGGCAGCATCTCCGCCGAAGCTCACGAGACGCTCGCCGTGGCGATGAACCGCCTCGGCGGGAAGTCGAACACCGGCGAGGGCGGCGAGAACCCGGAACGGTTCAACCCGATGCCCAACGGCGACACCAAGCGCTCCGCGATCAAGCAGGTCGCCAGCGGCCGGTTCGGCGTGACGAGCTGGTACCTCACCAACGCCGACGAAATTCAGATCAAGATCTCGCAGGGGGCCAAGCCCGGCGAGGGCGGCGAGCTGCCCGGCCACAAAGTGGACAAGATCATCGCCTCCGTCCGGCACAGCACGCCGGGCGTGGGCCTGATCTCCCCGCCGCCCCACCACGATATCTACTCGATCGAGGACCTGTCGCAGCTCATCTTCGACCTGAAGAACGCCAACCCGGGCGCCCGCATCAGCGTGAAGCTGGTGTCCGAGGTCGGCGTGGGCACCGTCGCCGCGGGCGTCGCCAAGGGGCACGCGGACAACATCCTCGTCTCCGGGGCCAGCGGCGGCACCGGCGCCAGCCCGCTGACCAGCATCAAGCACGCCGGTCTGCCGTGGGAGCTGGGCATCGCCGAGACCCACCAGACCCTCGTGATGAACGGCCTCCGCGATCGCGTGCGGCTGCAGACGGACGGTCAGCTCAAGACCGGCCGCGACGTGGCCGTGGCCTGCCTGCTGGGCGCCGAGGAGTTCGGCTTCAGCACCGCCCCGCTGATCACGCTGGGCTGCATCATGATGCGGAAGTGCCACCTCAACACGTGTCCCGTCGGGATCGCGACCCAGGACCCGCAGTTGCGGAAGATGTTCCGCGGCCAGCCGGAGCACGTGGTGAACTACCTGTTCGCCGTCGCCGAGGAGTGCCGGGAGATCATGGCGTCGCTGGGCCTCCGCACGATCGACGAGATGTGCGGCCGGGCCGACCTGCTCGAAGCGAACCTGCCGAGCGGGCACCCCAAGGCCGCCCACCTCGACCTGTCCCCGATCCTGCGGAAGGCGACCAGCGACTATCAGAACGCCGGCACGTTCTGCACCGTGGACCAGAACCACGAACTGGATCAGGTGAAGGACAAGCAGCTCATCAAGGACGCCGCCCCGGCGATCCAGGACGGCACGCCGGTCGAGCTGAAGTACCAGATCGAAAACATCGACCGGGCCTTCGGCACGATGCTCTCGCACGAAGTCTCCAAAGCCCACGGGGCGAAGGGGCTGCCGGACGACACGATCAAGATCCACTGCACCGGCTCCGCCGGGCAGAGCCTCGGCGCCTGGCTGGCGCACGGGGTGACGATCGAGATTACCGGCGACGCCAACGACTACGTCGGCAAGGGCCTGTCCGGAGGCCGGATCGTCCTGCGGCCGCCCGCGAACTGCGGCTTCGACCCGGCGGAGAACATGATCCTCGGCAACGTCGCCCTGTACGGGGCGACCAGCGGGGAGCTGTACGCCCGCGGCGTCGCCGCCGAGCGGTTCTGCGTCCGCAACAGCGGCGCCAACGCCGTCGTCGAGGGCTGCGGCGATCACGGCTGCGAGTACATGACCGGCGGCCGGGCGGTAATCCTCGGGGAGACCGGCCGGAACTTCGCCGCCGGCATGAGCGGCGGCATCGCCTACGTCTTCGACCCCGAAGAGAAACTGCTGGCCCGCACGAACCTCGCCACGGTGGAGTTCGAGCCGGTCGAGGGCGCCGACGCCGAGGAGCTGATGGCTCTGATCGAGCGGCACGTCGCCCTGACCGACAGCGCCCGCGGCGCCGAGATTCTGAAGGATTGGGACCGGACCCGGACGCAGTTCCGCAAGGTGATGCCGGTCGATTACCGCCGGGCGCTGGCCGAGCTGGCGTCCGAGGGCGACGAGGCCGGGATGGCCGCGGCGTCCGCCGGCGAGACCGTCACCCCGACGCTCTCCGCCTGACGAAACCCGCGCCCCGGAGCCCCGGACGCCGCCGTGCGTCCGGGGCGCCCGCCCCCACCCGCCTCGCACACCTCCACCCCGCCGCTCCCCATGGGCAACCCCACCGGCTTCAAGACGATCAACCGGGCCGTCCCGGCCGACCGCGACCCGCTGCTCCGCATCCTCGACTGGAACGAGTTCCACGAGCACATGTCGGAGGAGGACCTGCGGTCCCAAGGCGCCCGCTGCATGGACTGCGGCGTCCCGTTCTGCCACACCGGCGACGTGATGAACCGGATGGCCGCCGGCTGTCCGCTGCACAACCTCATCCCGGAGTGGAACGACCTCGTCTACCGTGGCAAGTGGAAGGAGGCCCTCGACCGCCTGCACAAGACGAACAACTTCCCGGAGTTCACCGGCCGCGTTTGCCCGGCGCCCTGTGAGGGCTCCTGCGTGCTGGGGATCACCTCCCCGCCGGTCACGATCAAGAACATCGAGGTCTCGATCGCCGACCGCGGTTGGGAAGAGGGCTGGGTGAAACCCGACCCGCCGGAGGCCCGCACCGGCAAGACCGTGGCCGTCGTCGGCAGCGGCCCGGCCGGCCTCGCCGCCGCCCAGCAGCTCAACAGCGTCGGCCACAAGGTCACGGTCTACGAGCGGGACGACCGCGTCGGCGGCCTGCTGACCTACGGGATCCCCAACATGAAGCTGGACAAGAAGCTCGTCGCCCGCCGGGTCGAGCAGATGAAGGCCGAGGGCGTGGAGTTCGTCGTGAACTGCGCCATCGGCAAGGACATCTCCGCCGACGAACTGAAGAAGAATTTCGACGCCGTCGTGCTCTGCACCGGCGCCACCAAGCCGAACGACTTCTTCGCCAAGACGCCCGGCCGCGATGCCAAGGGCATCCACTTCGCCATGGACTTCCTGCGGCCGAACACCCAGAAGGTGCTCGGCGGCAACCCGCCGGACTACATCTCCGCCGAGGGGAAGAAGGTCCTCGTGATCGGCGGCGGCGACACCGGCACCGACTGCATCGGCACCAGCCTGCGGCAGGGCTGCGACAGCGTCGTCACCTTCGAAATCGTCGCCACCCCGCCGAAGGAGCGCCCGGCGAACAACCCCTGGCCGCAGTGGCCGATGGTCTATCGCACCGACTACGGCCACGAGGAGGCCGCGGCGAAGATGGACTACGAGCACGACCCGCGGTTCCGCTTCAAGAAGAACGGCCGCGACCCGCGTGAGTACGAGGTCCAGACGCTGGAGTTCCTCAAGGACGACGCCGGCAACCTCTCCGGCGTGCGGGCCTGTCGGGTGGACTGGTCGAAGCCGCAGCCGGGCGGGGCGCCCTTCACGGTCGTGGAGAACAGCGAGTTCACGATCGAGTGCGACCTCGCCCTGCTGGCCCTCGGCTTCGGCGGTCCGGAGCCGACCCCCGCGGAGCAGCTGGGCGTCGAGTTCGACCCCCGCGGCAACTTCAAGGCGGAGTTCGGCAAGTACGCGACGAACGTCCCCGGCGTGTTCGCCTCCGGCGACTGCCGTCGCGGGCAGAGCCTCGTCGTCTGGGCGATCGCCGAGGGCCGCGAAGCCGCCCGCGAGTGCGACCGCTTCCTGATGGGCAGCACCCGCCTGCCGTGACGCCGCCGGACCGATTCGCCCCCGGACAGTCCGCCTTGCCGGTCCGTAACGCTTGGCCTAGCCTCCCGCGCCCTCACGGACGGAGCAGGTCATGGTCCCGGTCTGGAAGCGCGTCTCCCGGCGGCGATTCGTCGCGGAACTGGCGGCCCTGGCGCTGCCGCTGACGTCGATCTCCTGCGGCACCCTGCTGCATCCGGAGCGGGTCGGCCAACCGCGGACGGGGCGGCTGGACACCGCCGTCTGCGTACTGAACGGCATCGGCTGTCTGCTGTTCGTGGTGCCCGGCGTACTGGCGTTCATAGTCGACTACGCCAGCGGAGCCCTGTTCCTCCCGCCGGGCTACGCGGCGGACGGGCAGGGGGTGGATCCGGACACCGGCCTCGTCCGCGTGCCGCTGCCCGACGATCCGACGTCGCTGGAGAAGCTGGAAGCCGAAGTCGCCAAACATGTCGGCCGGCCCGTGGACCTGCATGGGCCGGAGACGCGCGTCGAACGCTACGACGCCTTGGCCGACTTGCCGACGGCCGTCGTGCGGGCGCAGTCGCCGACTCCCGTCGAACCCTGACCGACCGCCCCGGCGGCCCGGGGCGGTCGGCGATCAGGCGCTTGATCCGATCAGGCGTCGAGCCCGGCGACGCGGCCGGTGCTGTCGCCGAACGACTCCACGCCGTCGGC
>NZ_JBINJD010000330.1:0-995 GCF_043951915.1 Alienimonas sp. DA493
TCCCACGGCCGCCACATCGACCCGGCCCCCGTCCGCAGGCAGACCAGCCCCTCGCGGAACAGGTCGTCCCCGGCGAAGTCGTCGGCCCCGCACTCGCGGCGGACGTAGCAGCCGTCTTCGTCCTGCCCCTCCAGCACGACGCAGGCCCGGGAGGTCGATTCGATGTATTCGGAGAGGGTGTAACTGGATTGCAATTTGAGGACGGAGAGCGACATGAGCGCACCGGGAGCGGGAGGGGGAACGCGGGAGGCCCGGCCGGCAGAGGGCCGACCGGGCGAGGGAGGGGAGAAGCGGAGCGGCTTACCCGCCGCGGGGAACCAGTTTGTGAGCGTGCGGGCCGCCGACCTTGCCGGCTTTCAGTTTCGGCGGCGGTGTCTCGCCGAACCGGCCGTAGGCCCAACGGCGGATGCCGGCCTCGCTCTTGAGTTCGTGGCCCCTGATCCAGTCGCCGGTGGAACTGCGATGAACGGCGGTCCAGAGTTCGCCGCTGTGGTAGTAGGTGACTGTCGCCAGCCCCTTCGACACAACCACCCGGCCGCGTTCGTCCCGGTGTTCCTTCACGCCTTTGCCGGCGGGGATCTCGTGCACCTTCGGGACCGGCGGAAGATCGGCGCTCTCCGGCGGGAGCCCCAGAGCGGCACGGTTGCGGGCTCGCTCGACTTTCCGGCGGCCCGCTTCCGCCATAACCTTCCCGAGCGTGCTGTTCGGGTCGACGTTCGGCGTGCGGCGGATCACGTCGCGGTCACGAATGTTTGTCTCGATCGCCATTTTTCTTGACGTGCAAGGGGGGTGGATTGCGGCAGGAGGGCCGCGGAAAAACGCTGCGCTAAAAGCGTGCCGGCCGGACCCGCTGCCCGGCCGGCGGTCACGCGATCAGAAGTTGTCCGGGCCGGCGTCGGTCACGCAGTACTTGGCGACGTTCTCGCCGAGCGCGTGCCGCTTCTCGAAGCCGCACAGTTCGCACCGGTACTGCCGACCGCCGACCGTCACCCCGA
>NZ_JBINJD010000331.1:0-994 GCF_043951915.1 Alienimonas sp. DA493
CTGTGCGGACCGCGCCCCTGTCGCGGACGCCGCCCCTGACCGGTCCGCACAGCGGACCCTACGAATCTTCCGATCGCCGTTCCGATGTCCGTCGCTCTGCTCTCTGTCCTGCTGCTCGCCGCCGGTCCGGAGGGGCCGCCGGGCGAGGTGGTGGCCGAGGCCGCCGGCGAATCGATCACCCGCGGCCGGGTGAACCTGTTGCTGGAACTCCGCCGCGTGCCGGAGGTGCAACGGGCCGCGGCGTGGGACGACGCCGTGGAGACGTTGAAAGACCGGGCCCGCATGCGGCGGTTCCTCGCCGGTCGGCGGGCCCGGCCGGACGCGGAGGAGCTGGAGACCCAGACCGCCGCCCTGCTGGAACGGTTCGGCGAGGACGAAGCGACGCAGACCGCGGCGCTGGAGGCGTTGGGCGTCACCGCCGAGGACGTGCGGGCCGAGGCCGCCCTGCCGCTGGCCTGGGAGAAGCAGGCGCAACGCCTCATCACCCCGGACGCCCTGCGGGACTACTTCGAGGCGAACCGGCTGCGGTACGACGACACCGCCCTCACGGTCGCCCACATCTTCCAACCCGGCGACGCGACCGCCGAACTGGCCCAGGCGAAGCGGAAGATCGAAGCCGGCGAACTGACCTTCGCCCAGGCCGCCGCCCGGTACTCGCAGGCGCCCACGGCACAGCGCGGCGGGGTGATCGGCGCCCTGCGGCCCGGCGACGGCAAGGCCCCGCCGGAGGTGACCGCCGCCGCGTTCGACCTGGCGCAAGCGGGGGAGCCGGGCGGGGTGAAGCCGGGCGCCGTCAGCGACCCGGTGCGGAGCGCGGTCGGCACGCACCTCGTCACGGTCCTCGGCGTCGCGGAGCCGGGCGAACTGACCCTGGAGGACGTCGCCGGCCGGGTGCGGCGGGACCTCAAACGACAACTCTGGTTCGAGCAGGTCGAACGCCTGCGGTGAGGCGTTTTCTCCCCTCTCCCTTGAGGGAGAGGGGCCGGGGGTGAGG
>NZ_JBINJD010000332.1:0-989 GCF_043951915.1 Alienimonas sp. DA493
CCGCGGAGCCGGGTGCGCCGACCGCGGGGGCCGCCCCCGTGCCGGCGGACGAAGCATCGGCGAACGAGGTTTCGCCGGCGGAGGTCTCGACGGACCCGGCGCTGAACCGTCCGGTGGGCGTTCTGGTGATGGCGGAACCGGAACTGTTTGAAACGACGCTGCGTGAGTTCCGCGGCGATCTTGCCCGGAACGCGGCCACCGCCGGGGCGACGATCGCCGACGCCGGCCCCCTGCCCCGCGCGGCCGCAAGCGAGTTGCTCGCTCAATCGGCGCTGGATCGGGAACTCCTGACCGAGTTGGATGCGGCGTCCGATGCGGAGGCGCCCCCGGACGCCGTCGCGGGCCGAAGACTCCCGGAGTCGCCGAGGCCGGAGCCGCGGGGACGGGGAATGGGCGGTTTCGGCGGTGGAGCGATGTCCGGAGCCGTCCCGATGAACCGGCCCCTGTCGGAGCCGTCGGGCGGACCGCCGCCCCCCCCGGCCATGGGCGGCTTCGGCGGCGCGGCGGCGGCCGGCGCCGCGGCCTCGACTCGTGCGGTCTCCGAAGAGGTCGACGGGGCGGAGGACGCGCCGGGGGGGGACGGCGGCTTCACCGCAGGAAACGCCCCGTTCCAGATCCGGGTGGCTCCGCCGCCCGCGGAGTCTCTCAAGCCGTCTCAACACTTGGCGGCCCAAGCCTCGCGCGCGCAGCGTGCGGTCTCCGAGCCCGGTGAATCCGCCGCGGCGGCCCGGCCCGCGGAGTTGAGGGAGGACCTCCTCAATCTACGGGTGTTGTCCCGAAGCCGCTCCGGGGACGAGCGGGTGCCGGTGCTGTTGCTGTTCGAACCGCCGCCGGCCGAGGCGGCCGAACCCGCCGCCGAATCGCCCCGCTGAAGGCCGCGGTCCCGGCACATTCGTTACAGCTTCGCACCTTCGGGGGCCGACAGTTGACGAGGAGCGGGAGTTGCGCGGCCGGCCGGCCGGCGCCCCCGCCCGGGCGATCGGAAGCGT
>NZ_JBINJD010000333.1:0-926 GCF_043951915.1 Alienimonas sp. DA493
GGGATCGCCGGTTCCCTCCGCCGCAGCCCGCGCGGCGGCCTCCAGGGCCCGGGCCGGCTCCGTCAGGCAGGAGTAGCCCAGCGTCCCGCCGGCGCCCTTCAACGTGTGCACTTGGACGGCGACCGCGGCGAGGTCCCCGCGGCCCCGGGCCGTCCGCATCGCGGACAGCCGGTCCGGCAGCTCCGCGACGAACTCCATCGAGAGGTCCCGCAGGTAGTCGTCCTCCTCGGACAACTCGCAGCGGACCGGCTCCGGCTCCGCCATGACGGGCTCGTCTGCGGGAGGCTCGGCCGACGCCTGCGGCTCCGCCGGTTCGCAATCCCCCGCCGGCGGGGGATCGCCGTCGGCGCCCAAGACGGCGGAAAGCTTGTCCAGCAGCGCGTCCGGCCGGATCGGCTTCGGCAGGTAGTCGGTGCAGCCGGCGGCCAGGCACTTCTCCCGGTCGCCGTCCATCGCGTGCGCGGTCAGGGCGACGATCGGCGTGGCAAACCCGCGGGACCGCAGCTCCTCCGCGGCCCCGTAGCCGTCCAGCACGGGCATCTGCATGTCCATCAGGATCACCTCGTAGCCGGCGCCGGCCTCGGCGGCGGCGACCGCGGCGTCGACCCCCTCACGGCCGTCGGACGCCTCCTCCAGCGCCACGCCGGCCCGTTCCAGCACCACGCGGATCAGGCGCCGGTTCACCGCCCCGTCCTCGACGACCAGCACTCGCCGGCCGCGGAGGTTCGCCGGGGTCGCCGCGGCGGGCGCGGGCGGCGCCGCGGTCGCCCGCGGCGGTCCGGCATGGTTGCGGATCGAGTCGCCGTCGGCCCCCTCGTAGGTCGGCACGCCGGTCAGGTCGCCGGTCGCCACCCGGGCGACGAACACGCTGCCCTCGCCGTAGGCGCTGGATGCGGTGAGCGACCCGCCCAACCCCTCGGCGATCG
>NZ_JBINJD010000334.1:0-925 GCF_043951915.1 Alienimonas sp. DA493
CGGCCGGCCGCTGGGCGCCGCCGGTGACCTTGGTCTGCGGGCTCGCCCTGTCCGCGGGGCGCGGGCCGGTCAGCGGGGCGGCGCTGGCCGTCTGGGCCGGTCTGCTGCACGCCGGCGCGACGGCCGGGGCACCGGGTGTGGCCGTCGCCGCGACGGTCGTCCTCGCCGCCGGCCTGGGGCGCGTTCGTTCGGACCCCGGCCGGCGGTGGGCGCTGGCGGGGCTGCTCGGCTGGGCGGCCGCCGCAGCCCTGACCGCTGCCGCGGCGACCCCCGGCGGCGGGTTCGCGCTCGATTGGCCCAGTCTGCCGCCGGCGGTCGCGGTCGGCCTGCTCGGCGGGGGCCTCGTCGCCGCGATTTGCGGTTCGCCCAACACCGCCGATCGGGGATGGGCATGAGCGACCGCTTGTCCAAACATGCCGCCGGCGCCGGTTTGCGGGCCGGCGTGCTCGCGGCGGCGTTTCTGCTCCCGCTGGCCGTGATCGGCGTGCGGGTGGCGTTCATTCAACTGACCTGCGGCGCGGCCGTCGCCGCCGGCCGGGACGAGCCGCGGCCGCGGGACGAACCCGTGCCCGCCGCGGACGGGCGGGTGCTGTCCGCGGACGGTGCCCTGTGGGCGTGGGACGAGGCCCGATTCGAGGTGCACGTGCACTACCGCTGGCTCCAGACGGAGCCGGACCCCGGGTGGCTCGGCGATCAACTGCGGTCGCGGCTCTCCCGGGCGGAGCGGAACGACCCGGAGACGCTCGCCGCGGCGGAGGAGGCGATCCTGGCGGAACGCGACGCTCTGCGGGTGCGGCTGGCGGCGGCCTGCGGCGTGGACGTGGGCGAGGTCGCCCGCCGGTTCGCCGCAATCGACCGCCGCGTCACGGAGATGAAGGCCAAAATCGTCGCCGCCCGGGAGGCGAAGCGGGCGGCGGCCGCCGCG
>NZ_JBINJD010000335.1:0-914 GCF_043951915.1 Alienimonas sp. DA493
CCCGCCCCGGCGGCGCCGTCTCGCGGCGTTTCGTGCGCCCCGACGGGTCAATCCGCCGGTTCGCCCCGGGCTCCGCAGGCTCTCCGCCTGATGCCGACCTCCTCCCCCGCCCCCGTTCCCGTTCCCGTTCCCCCCGTCTCCGCCGCGCATCCCGCTCCCGCGGCGACCCCGGCCGAGGCGTTCGCCCGGGACGGGGCGTGGTGCGTGCCGGACCTGCTGCCGGCGGAGCCGCTGGCGGCGCTGCGGGCGGCGTTCGCGGCGCCGCTGGATCATGAGGACGGCCGCCGGGCCGGCGTGCGGGGACTGCTGGACCCGCGACGGTTCCCGCAGGCCGCGGCCGTGCGGGCGCTGGCGGTGCGGCCGGAGGTCTGGGGCCTGGCGGCGGAGCTGATCGGCCCGGACGCCGTCGCCGTGCGGGCCACGCTGTTCGACAAGTCCCCGGGGGCGAACTGGGGCGTGATGTGGCACCGGGACGAGCGGGTCGAACTCGCCGACCGCGTGGCGTCGCCGCCGTGGACCGCCTGGAAGCGGGCCGACGGCCGCTGGACGGCCCGCCCGCCGCACGAGTTCCTGCTGAAGATGGTCGCCCTCCGCGTGCATCTGGACGACTGCGGCCCGGACGCCGGCCCGCTGCGGGTGCGACCGGGCTCGCACCGGCTCGCCGCTCCCGCGGCGGCGGGGGACGCCGGAGAGGCCGTCGGCGGAGCCAACGTCGGCGGAGGAGCGGAGAGAGCGTGCGTCGTGCCGGCCGGCGGGGCGGTGGCGATGTGTCCGGCGACGCTGCACGCCTCCGGCTGGGCGCGGTTCTCCGGGGCCGGGACGAAGCGGCGGCGGGTGATTCACCTCGAATACGCCCCGCCCGTCCCGCCCGGCGGCGCCCGCTGGCCGCACGCCCTGCGGCCGAGTCGCCCCTC
>NZ_JBINJD010000336.1:0-904 GCF_043951915.1 Alienimonas sp. DA493
CACTTCCACGGGCCGTCGACGGCCCGGCCGCTGTATTGGACGGCTTCGCTGCGCTGGCCGAAGTCGGCGAGCATCGGGTTCATCCCGCCGGTCTGCTGGGTATCGCGCTCGCGGATCAGATCCCGCATCTTTTCGTAGGAGCCGGTCGCGCGGAGCCGTTCGAACTGGGCGTGCAGGTTGAAGACCAGTGCCGGCCGGGGGAAGCGGCGGGCCGGCCGGCTGGCGTCCGGGTGCATGCCGATGATGTAGAAGCTCCGCCCGGCGAAGCTGAAGGAGAAGTCCTTGTGCGACGGGTTCGGGGAGGTCGCCGGGTCCCAGGACCGTTCGTCCGCCTCGTGGAGGGCCTGAAGCTGGGCCCACAGGAGTCGCTCGAACGTCTCCTCCCGGGACTCGTCCGCCGCGGCGGGCAGGGGGGCGTCGAAGACCGCAATGAAGGTGGCGAAGTCGGAGGCGTCTGCCGCCGCCGCGCCGTCCGGCTCGCCCACCCCCAGGGCGAAGCGTTCCAGATCCGCCGCCACGCCGGCCGTCGCCGCGTCGCTCGCCAGGGCCGGGTAGAGGCCGAAGCGGTAGCTGTCCGAATTGAAGGCGCTGCGGGCGGCGACGCAGGGGTGCCGATCCGGTTCGACCCGCTCCAGCAACCAGCGATGGGCCCGCTCGGCGTCCGCCCGGCGGCGTTCCCGGCCCCGCGGCACGATCGCCCCGCCGTTGCCGTCGGGGGTGCAGAAGAACCCCGGCGGGTCCGGCGCCGCATCCTCGGCGGAGAGGCGGGAAAAGGGGCAGGACGGCGATCGGTCGGCGGACCGGCGAACGGGAGCGAGCATGTTCAAGTGTTCCTCCGCCCGCCGCAGCGGTCAGGCTCCGATCCCCCCGCGATCGTCCGGGGGACGCCCCCGGGGCCGGTCGT
>NZ_JBINJD010000337.1:0-854 GCF_043951915.1 Alienimonas sp. DA493
GGATCGGCCAGGGCGGCGGCGAGGCGGACCCGCTGCGACTCCCCACCGGACAGCGTGTCCGCCGGCTGCCCGAGCGGGAGATAGCCGAGCCCCACCTCCACGAAGGTGTCCAGCACCCGCGCGATCGGGGTGACGTCGGCGAACAGCTCCGCGGCCTCGCCGGCCCGCAGCGCCAGCAGATCCGCGGCGGTTCGCCCCTTCCACCGCACGGCGAGCGTTTGCGGGTTGAACCGGGCGCCGCGGCAGGTGGGGCACTCCGTCACCGACGCGGGCAGGAAATCCATCTTCAGCGTGCGAAAGCCCCGCCCGCGGCAGTCCGGGCAGCGGCCGGCCCGGTTGGCGGGACTGAAGCGGCTCGCGGTGAAGCCGAGCCGCCGGGCGTCCCGGGTGCGGGCCAGCAGCTTGCGGATCTCCGTCCACACGCCGCTGGCCGTCGCCGGACAACTGCGGGCGGAACCGCCCAAGCGCGACTGATCCACCTCCGCCAACCGGCCGATCGGTTCCAGCCCGGTCAGCTCCCCGTAGAAGTCCGTCGGCGGCGGAGAGGCCGTCGGCGACAGGGCCGCCCGCACCGCCGGCGCCAGCAGACCGGCGACCAGCGACGACTTGCCCGACCCGCTCACCCCCGTGACCGCGGTCAGCCGGCCGTGGGGAACCCGCAGCGTAACGCCCCGCAGGGAGTTAAGTCGGGCGTCGGTGAGAGTCAACCATGCCCCAGCCTCCTGTTTTGACTCTCCGTGTGGAGTCAATGTCTCCGCCGCGAGGGCTTGAGCCGTCGGCGACGTTCCGCGGGCGACGACCTCGGCCGGGGCGCCCGCGTCGCAGAGGGACCCGCCGTCGGCGCCGGCGCCGGG
>NZ_JBINJD010000339.1:0-833 GCF_043951915.1 Alienimonas sp. DA493
CCGACCGCTGTTGGACCCCGCGAAACCGCAAGCGGTCGCGCCGTCTACCGCCCGTTGGCGGGGGTGATCTGGCCGCTCATCATCACCCGCAGCTTGCCGGAGGGGCGGGCGCCGACCGGCAGGTTCAGGCGGACCATCAACAGGCCCGTTCGCTCGGCGGTGCGTTCGATCTCCCCGCCCGTCCCGACGGTGAACACCTTCGGTTCGTCCTGCTTGCCGCGGTCCCGGTTCCCCCCGCGGGCGTTCCGGCCGGCCGCGGCGCTCGGATCGACGTAGGCCCCGATCAGGGCGCCCAGCGGGGCTTCGGAGACCAACCCCGCGGCGGCGTCGCCGGGCGGCAGGCCGTCGACCGTCGAGCTGCCGGTCATCGAGATCCGGTAGGACCCCGCCGCCGCCAGCCGGAAGGCGGCGCCCTCGCGGACCTGAGCGACCGGCTGCCACTCGGACGAGGCGTCGATCGTCAGCACGGTCTCGCCGGCGCTGAGCACGTCGTTCTGCAACTCCTTCAGCTTCGCCTCCAGGGCCGCGTTGTCCGGGACGACCTTCTGCACGGTCTCCAGCAGGGCGATCGCCCCGGAGGGGTCGCCGGCCTTCTCGTACTCCGTCGCCAGTTCGACGGCCCCGCGGACGTATTCCGTCTGCAGCTTCTCCGCCTTGGTGTTCAACGCCGTCGTGTTCTGAGCGAACGCCGGCGGCAGCGACGGGACGAGCAGGAGGGCGGCGGCGAGAGCCGTCAGGCGGGCGGCGGTCATCGGTCGGATTACAGAATCGGGGGACGGGGCGAACCGCCCGAGGGTAGCCGCCCCGGCGACCCCGCGGCGAGCGGGCCCGGC
>NZ_JBINJD010000033.1:0-38617 GCF_043951915.1 Alienimonas sp. DA493
CGATCTGACGACGCCGTGAAACCGTCGGCCGCCGAGGGTTCCCGCCGGGACCGTTCGCTGGCGGAGCCTCCGCCCCCCGGGCGTTCGCCCGTGGACGCCTCGCGTGCAAGGGTTTCCGTCCGCGCGACCGGCGGGACCGCTTCGATTATCGCCGCGGAACCTTCGGGCGCGAGGGAACCACGCGGGGAACCGTGGGGGGCGACGTTCGTTGCGGAGGGGATTGGGATGGGGAACTGTGGGGGGCGGAGGTTCAGTCGTCGCGGAACCGTCGCGCCCGGAGGTTCACGCAGTCGGCGGGCGGGGAACGGTAGCGCGCAGGCGAGATCAGTCGCCCCCCGCGGAACCGTCGCGCGCAAAGGATTGCGTCGCTCGGCCGTCTCGGGTCCGCTGGGGCGATGAACGACGGCCCCTCCCCCGCCGATCCGAACCGAGTCTTCGCCGAGTTCGTCGCCGCGGAACTGTCGCGCGCGGGACACATCGGGCTGCTCGCCGGCGGCTGCGTGCGGGACCGGCTGCTGGGCAAGACGCCGAAAGACTACGACGTCGCTACGGACGCCCCGCCCGCAGAGGTCCGCAAGACGTTCGGCCGCCGGCGGACGCTGTCGGTGGGCGAGAGCTTCGGGGTGATCGTCGTCCTGCCGGACCTCAAACGGTTCCCCGGCACCCAGCAGGTCGAGGTCGCCACCTTCCGCGAGGAAAGCGGCTACGCCGACGGCCGCCGGCCGGACGCGGTGCGGTTCAGCACCCCCCAGGCCGACGCGCAGCGCCGCGACTTCACGATCAACGGCCTGTTCGAAGACCCCGCGACCGGGGAGGTGGTCGACTACGTCGGCGGCCAGGCCGATCTGGAGGCCGGCGTGTTGCGGGCGATCGGCGATCCGGCGGAGCGGATGCGGGAGGACAAACTCCGCCTGCTGCGGGCCGTGCGATTCGCCGCCACGCTGGGATTTCAGCTGGACCCGGCCACGGCGGACGCGGTGCGGGCGATGGCCGCCGAACTGCCCGTCGTCAGCGGCGAGCGCATCGGGGCGGAGATGCGGCGGGTTCTGGCCCACCCGAACCGGGCCGTGGGGGTGCGGCTGTTGGGGGAGGTCGACCTCCTGGTGCCCGTCGCGCCGGAGGTCGCGGCGCTGACCGCGGCGGGGCGGGACCGCACAGTCGCCGTGTTGAACGAGCTGGGGGACGAGCCGGTCCCCTTCCCGCTGGGGCTGGCCGCGTTGTTGATCGACGTCGGGGCCGTGCGAGGGACCGCGGCGCGGTGGCGGCTCTCGAACGACGAGACGCAGCGGACGCGCGACTTGCTGGCGGACGTCGCGGCGCTGGACGAGTTCGCCGCCCTCCCCACGCACCGCAAGAAACGGCTGCTGGCCCGGGAGCATGCCGCCGACCTGATCGCCCTCGTCGCGGCGGTCCGGCGGGCCGACGGCCGGCCGACGGAGGATGCGGACGCCGCGGCGGCGTACCTCCGTTCCCATGGGCCCGAGGAGTTAGCCCCCGCCCCGCTGCTGACCGGGGCGGACCTCATCGCCGCCGGCAAGACGCCGGGGCCGGAGTTCAAGGCGCTGCTCGATCGGGCCTACGACGCGCAACTCGACGGCGAAGTCCGCACGAAAGAAGACGCCCTCACATTCGTCCTGTAGGGTCCCCTCTGCGGACCGTCCGTCACTGCTCGCACCACCCCGCCGCGGTCCGCGGAGCGGAACCTACGTGATGTCCTCCACAATTCGCATCGCCCTGATCGGAGCCGGCCAGGTCTCCGACTTCCACCACAAACCGGCGATCGATCTCGATCCCCGCTGCGAACTCGCCGCCGTCTGCGACCCGGACGCGTCTCTGCTCGAGAAGCGACGCGGCGAATGGGGCGAGGCCAGCTACGTCACCGACTATCAGGCCGTCTGCGACGACCCGAACGTCGACGCGGCGATCGTCGCCACGCCGAACTTCACCCACCGGGAGATCACGGAAGCCCTCTGCGCCGCCGGCAAGCACGTGATGTGCGAGAAGCCGCTGGCGGTCACGGCCGAGGACGCCCAGGCAATGGCTGACGCCGCGGACGCTGTTGGGGTGGTCCATATGACCGCCTTCACCTACCGCTTCGCCCCGAGCATGCGCTACGTGAAGCACCTCACGGAGACGGGAGAACTCGGCACGCCGTACCACTTCCGTAGCCAGCGCTGGCTGGACTGGGGCGAGAAGTCGTGGGGCTGGCGGCAGTACAAAAAGACCGCCGGGGCGGGCGATTTGTACGACATGACGATCCACCGGATCGACTTCGCCGAGGACCTGATGGGCAAACTGGCCGCGGTCTGCGGGGCGGTGGCCCGGTTCAAGGAGCGAACCGTCGGGTCCGACGGTTCCGCGGTCCCTCCCAGCGACGTGGACGACTGGAGTTCCCTCATCGGCCGCTTCGAAGCTGGCGGCACCGGCGTCTGGGAGGGCAGCGTGCTGATGAAGGGCCACCACAACGACGGCGTCGGCTACGAGTGGGCCGAGGTCAACGGTTCCACCGGCTCCGCCGCCTACCAATTGACCGACCCGTCCAAGGTGCTGGTCGGAACGAACGGGAAAGACCTGGAGCACCTGCCCGTGCCGGAGGAGTTCCTGAAGCACCCGGACAGCCCCCGCGATCCCCGCGAGGGCAAGCCGAGCACCGTGTTCCGCTACGATCTCGTGACGGAGTTCGTCAGCGCCATCGCCCAGGGCCGGCCGGCCGTGCCGGACTTCCACCATGGGGTGCGGGCCCAGCTGATCGCCGACGCGGTCCTCGCCAGCAGCGACGGCGCCGGCTGGGTGACCGTCTGAACGGGCGGGAGCGTTACTTCCGCAGGCCGAATCGGAGCAGCCAGGCGTCGCCAAACTCTGCGTCGCCGAGGCCGCTCTCGTATTCCACATCCCGGCTGAACGCCCACCCGGTCTCGGCGAGGAAGCCGACGCGGCCCTCCCGCCGCAGTTCCACCCCGGCGAGCAGCCGGAGGTCGGAGATCGTCACCACGTCCTCGGTCGGCACGCCGGGGCGATCCTGCCGTTCGATCGCCCAACTCCCGCCGCCCAACTCGCCGGCCACGTAGCCGAAGCCGCCCGTCTTCTCATCGCGGCCGAACAGCTGCCGCACGACCCGCGGCCGCGGCAGGATGAACTCCAGCGTCGTGCGGGAGCTGGGCCGGTGGATCATGCCGAGGGCCGGCAGCCAGGAGAGGTCCTCCCGGTCCAGATAGACGACGCCGACGGTGAACTGCGTCTGCGGGGACCGGTTGTAGATGCCCAGCAGGCGGCCCGGCATCCGGAAGGCGTCGCCGGAGGTGTTTTCGAAGTCGGAGTAGAAGCCCGGGGAGAGTCCGGCCTGCACGATCCATTGCTCCGAGAGCGGCATGATCGCGGTGAAGCCGGCGCTCACGCCCCACAGCCGGGAGGGCAGGTCGGGGCCGGGCGGGGGGAACTCGGCGAGGTCCGGCTCGTTGACCGCCAGCACGCTGAGAGCCGGCGTGACGGTGACGAACGGGGGGACGCCCCGCAGCCCGTGGGTGCTCTGCACGGCGACCTCCGCGAACGAGAGTTCGTCGCCCAGGACCTGCGTGACCGACCCCGAGGCCGCCCGCGGCGTGAGCATCGTCAGCCAGGAGGGCCCGGCAGGCGCCGGCGGGGCGGGCGGTCCGGACGGAGACGGCGGACCGTTCGGGGAGCCGGGCGGCGGGAGCCGCACGCCCGACGGCGGCGCCGGGGGGTGCACCCGGGCGTTCAAGGCCCGCGCCAGGGCGCTGTGTTCGTGGAGCTGCTCCGTGGTGATGTCCGCGGCCCCTGCCCGCGGCCCGGCGAGCAACAGACCCGCAGAGATGAGAACGGCGGCGGGCAGGGCGCGGGGCATCGGCCGGGCGTAGGCGAAAACCGTCGCGCCCGTCAACGCAAATCGGCGGGGCCGTTGTCGCGGCGGGCCGCGGCGGCTACCCTGCCCGACCCGCGCCTCCGCGCGTGCCCCGCATTCCCCGCGGCCCGAAGCCGCCCCCCGTTCAACTCCGAAGACCCGGTATGCCCAAACCCGAGCGGCAAAAAGAGCTGGCCCGCCGCCGGCATCGCAAGATCAAACTCAAGAAGCTGCGCGTGAAGTACACCGCCGCGAACAGCGCCGAGGAGAAGGACGAGATCTTCGCCAAGGCCCGCCGCATCAGCCCGTTCGTGGCCCGCGAAACCTTCGACGAGCCCTTCACGCGGGTTTCCGCCTGACGCCCGTTCTCTCGTCCCGGCGCTCCGCGTCGGGAGGGAAAGGCTGCGGAGCGGCCGGACGCTCTGCGTCCTGAGCGGGGCGATACGGAGCGTCCCTCCGAGAAGGCGTCCGCGACGTCAAAGAAAACGCCCCGGACGCTGCGAGCGTCCGGGGCGTTTCTGTTTGGTGATGTGAGCGAGAACGCGGGGGGGCTGACGCCCCCCCGCCCGCCGCGCCGTCAGCTCTTCGTCTCGAACTCGGCGTCGATCACGTCCTCGTCCGCGGAAGCGGACTCCTCGCCGGAGGCGTCCGGCGTCGCCTGATCGCCGGCGTCGGCGCTCTGCAACTGCGAGGCGAACGCCTGCATCGCGGTGTTGAGGTCGTTGATCGCGGATTCGATCGCGGCCGGATCGTCCCCCTCGGCGGCGGACTTCACCTTGTCGATCGGGCCCTGCAGGGCGGTCTTGGCGGACTCGTCCAGCTTCTCGCCCTGCTCCTTGAGCAGCTTCTCGGCCTGGAAGGCGACGGTGTTGGCCTGGTTCTTCGCCTCGGCGAGCTTGCGGCGCTGCTTGTCGGCGTCGGCGTTGGCCTCGGCCTCCTTCAGCTTCGCCTTGATCTCGTCCTCGGACAGGCCGCCGGACTGCTCGATCTTGACGTTCTGCTCCTTGCCGGTCGCCTTATCTTTGGCGGACACGTTCAGGATGCCGTTCACGTCCAGGTCGAAGGTGACCTCGATCTGCGGCATGCCGCGGGGCGCCGGCGGGATGCCGTCGAGGGTGAACTGGTCCAACAGGCGGTTGTCCTCCGCCATCGGCCGTTCGCCCTGGAAGACCCGCACGGTCACGGCCGGCTGGTTGTCGGCCGCAGTGGAAAAGGTCTCCTTCTTCGTCGCCGGGATGGTCGTGTTGCGTTCGACCAGCACGGTCATCACGCCGCCCTCGGTCTCGATGCCGAGGGAGAGGGGAGTGACGTCGAGCAGGGTGACGCTTTCCACGTCGCCGGTCAGGATGCCGCCCTGCGTGGCGGCGCCGAGGGCGACGACCTCGTCCGGGTTCACGCCCTTGTTCGGCTCCTTGCCGAACAGGTCCTTCACCAGGGCCTGCACGGCCGGGACGCGGGTCGAGCCGCCGACGAGGACGACCTCGTCGATGTCGCTTTTCGACAGGCCGGCGTCCTTCAGCGCGTTCTGGACGGGGCCCTTCAGGCGGTCGATCAGCGGGTCGATCAGGCGTTCGAAGTCCGCCCGGGTGATCGTCTGCTGAAGGTGCTTGGCGCCGGAGGCGTCCGCGGTGATGAACGGCAGGTTGATGTCGGTCGAAGAGGCGCTGGACAGCTCCTTCTTCGCCTTCTCCGCCGCCTCGCGGAGCCGCTGGAGAGCCATCGGGTCCTTGCGGAGGTCGATGCCCTCGTTCTTCTGGAACGCCCCGGCGATGTGGTCGATGAGCAGCTCGTCGAAATCGTCGCCGCCGAGGTGCGTGTCGCCGTTGGTGGCGAGCACCTCGACCACGTCGTCGCCGACTTCCAGGACGGAAACGTCGAACGTGCCGCCGCCGAGGTCGAACACCACGATCTTCTCGTCGGCCTTCTTGTCGAGGCCGTAGGCCAGCGCCGCGGCGGTCGGCTCGTTGATGATCCGGGCCACTTCGAGGCCGGCGAGTTGGCCGGCGTCCTTGGTCGCCTGCCGCTGGGCGTCGTTGAAGTAGGCCGGGACGGTGATGACCGCCTTGTTGACCTTGTGCCCCAGGTAATTCTGGGCGGCTTCCTTCAGTTTGCGGAGCACCACCGCGGAGACCTCCGGCGGGGTCATCTCCTTCCCGCCGGCCTTGATCTTCACGTAGTCGTCGTCGCCGCCGGTCACCTCGTAGGAGACGGCTTTCTCCTCGGCCTCCACCTCGTTGTGCCGGCGGCCCATAAACCGCTTCACGGAGTAGATGGTGGACTTCGGGTTGGTGACGGCCTGCCGCTTGGCGGGCTCGCCGACGTAGGTCTCGCCCTTGTCGGTGAAGGCGACGACGGAGGGCGTGGTGCGGGCGCCCTCCTGGTTTTCGATGACCTTGGCCTCGCCGCCCTCAAGGACGGCGACGACGGAGTTCGTCGTGCCCAGGTCGATGCCGATGATCTTTTCGCCGGAAACGGCCATGGAATACTTTCGATAGGGACGTTGAGTGAACGATACGCGGCCGGCCGGCGGGCCGAACGGTCGCCCGACACTCCGTAGCAACCGCGGCGCCAAACCGCCGATCGCCTTGTCGGGAAAGGGTTTCGCTCGGAGCGTGTGCCGGATTGGCAGTCCGCGGCGTTGAGCGGGGGAGGCCGCGGCGGGAGACTGCCGCCATGGAATCCGCCCCCCCGACCCCCGCCGAACTGGCCCGCTCCCTCACCGCGTGGGCGGCGACGGCCGACGAGGCGGCGGTCGCCGCGCTGGTCGCCCAGAACCCGGGCCGGTTGCCGGACGACGTGCTGCGGTCGATCGGCCGCGAGTTGCTCGCCGCCGAACGGAACCGCCGCGCCCCGGTGCGGGTGGCGTACCTGGGGCCGGAGCACAGTTTCACCCACTGGGCGGCGGCCCTGCGGTTCGGGGAGACGGCGGACCTTTGCCCGGTGGCCTCGATCGGGGCGACCTTCGACGCCGTCGCCCGGGGCGAGACGGCCTTCGGGTTGGTGCCGGTTGAAAACAGCACCGACGGCCGGGTGGTGGACACCCTCGCCGCCTTCGCCCGCCTCGCCGCGGACGAGTCGTCCGCGGTCGTGATCTGCGGGGAGGTGCCGCTGCCGATTCATCATCACCTGATGAGCGCCGGCCCGCGGTCGGCGGTGCGGCGGGTCTATTCGAAGCCGCAGGCGCTCTCGCAGTGCCGCGGGTGGCTGGCCGAGAACCTGCCGGGGGCGGAGATCCTGCCGGAATCCAGCACCGCCGCCGCCGCCGCCCGGGCCAAGTCGGAGCCCGGCGCCGCGGCCGTCGGCGGGGAACGCCTCGCCGCGGAGCACGGGCTGACGATCCTCGCCTCGCAGATCGAGGACAACCCCCGCAACGTGACCCGCTTCGCCGTGCTCGGGACCGAGCCGGCGGAGCCGACCGGCGACGACCGCACCGCCCTGCTGCTTCGCATCCCCCACGAGCCCGGTTCGCTGGCCGACGCCCTCGCCGTGTTCGCCCGGCACGAGGTGAACCTGTCGCTGATCGAGTCCTTCCCCCTGCCCGGCGGGGAGCCGGGCTACCTCTTCTTCCTCGACTGCGACGGCCACGCCGTCGACCCGCCCGTCGCCGCCTGCCTGCGGTCGCTGGGCCGGGTGGCGAAGTCGGTCTCCGTCTTGGGCAGCTATCCGCGTGTGCGCGGATGACCGTTCGGACGAGCTACATTCAGACCGACCTGGATCTCTACGCCGCGTTCGACCTGCGGCCTTTGGTCGAGGAACTGGAACGGCTGGGACTCACGGCGTTGAACAGCGACGACCTCGGCGGTGACGGCTCCTGGAAGGCGATCCTTGAGGCGGATGGGGAGGAGGAGGAGACGCCGACCGATCCGAACGTCCCCTGCGGGAGAATGCTGGCCGCGATCTCGGCGCTCCCGCCCCGGTTTCGTGAGGACTGGCGGCGGTGCGATCGACGGGTCTTCAATCTGGGGTTCGACTGCGGCGAGGAGCCGTGGCCGTATACGGTCGGACTCTCGCCTGAAGTAACGAGGGGGCTGGCGTCGGTCGGCGGCGAGTTGGAGTTCACGCTGTACCCCTTTCGACCCGACCGGAACCCAGGGCTCTCTGACGGCTGACCGGTCCCGCGCCTTTCGCATCTTGGCGGGATCGCCATACTCCCCACCCGTCGTCCCAAGAACTGTTGGAGAGCCCCCCATGCGTCGCCCCTTCGTCGCCGGTAACTGGAAGATGAACACCACCGCGGCCTCCGGCTGCGAGTTGGCCCGCGCGATCGCCGAGGCGGTGCCCACCAGTCGGGACGAGGTCGACGTGCTCGTCGCTCCGCCCCTGCCCTACCTGGACTGCGTCGACGACGAACTGGCCAAGAGCGCCGTGATGCTCGGCGCCCAGAACTGCTACCACGAAAAAGAGGGCGCCTTCACCGGGGAGGTTTCCCCGCAGATGCTGGCCGACCTGGACGTGGACTACGTGATCCTCGGCCACTCCGAGCGGCGCCACATCCTCGGGGAGACCGACGAGGACATCAACAAGAAGGTCGCCGCCGCCCTGGAAGCCGGCTTGGGCGTGATCCTCTGCGTCGGCGAAACGCTGGAAGACCGCGAGGCCGGCAAGACGAACGACGTGCTCGCGCAGCAGCTCTCCGGCGGGCTGAAGGGCCTGACCGCGGAGCAACTCGCCGGCGGGACCGGCGGGAACGACGATCTCGTACTGGCCTACGAACCGGTCTGGGCGATCGGCACCGGCAAGACGGCCACGCCGGAGATGGCCCAGGAAGCCCACGCCTTTCTGCGCAGCAAGCTTGCCGAGGGGTGGGGCGACGACCTAGCCGCGGCGACCCGCATTCAATACGGTGGGAGCGTCAAGCCGGCCAACGCCGCCGACCTGCTGGCCCAGCCCGACATCGACGGGGCCCTGGTCGGCGGGGCGAGCCTGTCCGCGGAGAACTTCCTCCCGATCGTCGAGGCGGCCTTCGCCCAGGTCTGATCGGTACCCCGTTCGCCGCGGGCGCCGGTGCGGCGCCGTCCCTTCACCACCGCGTTCGTCTGTTTGAAAGCCCCCGGGGCAATGGACATCCCCTACGCCGCCCTGATGATGTTCGCCCTCGCCGGGCTGAGCGTCGTCCTGATCCTCATCATCCTGCTCCAGCGGGGCCGCGGCGGCGGCCTCGCCGGCGCCTTCGGCGGCGCCGGCGGGCAGAGCGCCCTGGGCACCCGGGCCGGCGACGTGTTCACCAAGATCACGATCGGCCTGGCCGTTGCCTGGATCGTGCTGGCCTGCGTCAACATCTACGTGCTCAAAGGCGCGACCGAACGCTTCGTCGAGGCCCCCGGCGCCGGCGACGGGGCCTCCCTCGTCGCCCCGGACGCCGGCGAGGGCGAAGTTGAAGCGGAGGACGAGGACGTGCCCCAGCTCGAACCGACCGAGGAGGTCGCCGTGCCGGAGGCGGAGTTGGAAGACGACGACGCCTTCATCGCCGACCCGCTCGAAGGCGACGAGCCCGGCCCCGCCCTGCCGGCCGGCGAGTAGCCCGTGCCGCGGAGCATGACCGGGTTTGGCGCCGGCGCCGCGTCGGCCGGCGGCACGTCCGTCGCGGTGGAGGTGCGGAGCGTCAACAACCGCTTCCTCAAGGTGCAGACGCGCCTGCCGGACGGCTTCGCAGAGGTCGAGCCGCGCATCGAGGCGGCGGTCCGCAAGCGGCTCAACCGCGGCGCCGTCTCCGTCGGCGTGCGGCTGGAGACGGCGGGACAGACCGGTCGGCTGACGTTGGCCGTGGACGTGCTCGACGGCTATCGGGCCGACGCGGAGGCGTACGCCCTCGCCTCCGGCCTCGCCGCCCCGACGGATCTCGCCGCTTACCTCCGCCTGCCTGGCGTGGTGCGGGAGGAGGCCGCCGACCCCGGCGACCCGACCGCCGACGCCGCGCTCGTGCTGCAGGCGACCGAGGAGGCGCTGGACGCGCTCAACGCGTTCCGCGACCGGGAGGGGGCCGCGATGGCCGACGAGTTGCGGGGGCAGATCGACGCCGTTCGCACCCACCTGTCCCAGGTCGAGGCCCGCGCCCCCGGCTTGGCGGAGGAGTTCCGCAGGAAGCTGCACGCCCGGGTCAGCGGCCTGCTGGCCGAAGCCGGCGCCGAGATGAGCCCCGCCGACCTGACGCGGGAGGTGATCGTCTACGCCGACAAGGCGGACGTGACGGAGGAGATCGTCCGGCTGCGAACGCACCTGGACGCCTTCGACGCCGCCCTCTCCGAGGACGCCCCCGGCCGCAAGCTGGATTTCCTCACGCAGGAGATCAACCGGGAGATCAACACCGTCGGTTCCAAGGCGAACGACGCGGATCTCGCCGGAGCCGTCGTCGGGATGAAGGGGGCGGTCGAAAAGCTGCGGGAAATCCTGCAGAATCTTGAGTAGTCCGTCTCCCCCCCGCTCCGCCGCGAAAAGTCCCGCCCGTGTCCGACGCCGTCGCCGACTCCGCGACGGCGGACGCCCACAATCCGAGCGGGGTGCGGATTCTGATCCTCTCCGGCCCCAGCGGCAGCGGAAAAAGCACGGTGGTGCGCGCCTTGGCCGGCGAGTGCACGGAGCCGATCCGCTGTTGCGTGTCCGCCACCACCCGGCCGCCGCGGGTCGGGGAGGTCGACGGGAGGGACTATCACTTCCTCAGCGACGAGGAATTCCACCGCCGCCGGGCCGCCGGGGAGTTCCTCGAGACCGCCGAGGTGCACGGCCGCGGGTACTGGTACGGCACGCTGTGGTCGGAGATCGAAACGGCCGCCGCCGAAGGCGCCTGGGCGTTATTGGAAATCGACGTCGCCGGGGCCCGCACGGTGTTGACCCGCTACCCGGACGCCGTCACCGTCTTCCTGAGCACCTCCACGGAAGCGGAGTTCGAGCGACGCCTGCGGTCCCGCGGCACGGAGGGCGAGGAGGAGATCCGCCGTCGCATCGAAACCGCCCGGGCGGAGCTCGCCGAGGCGGACGGCTACCGCTTCCGTGTCTATAATGACGACTTGCCGGCCGCCGTTGCGCAGCTGTGCAAGATCCTCGCGTCCCACCCCTCCGAAAACTCTCAGTAAGGCCACCCCCCCGCGATGCTCGAGGCGTTCAAACAGGAAGAGATCGTGGACAAGGTCGGCGGGCGGTTCAAACTGTCCACGCTGATCCAAAAGCGGATGGTCGCCCTCAACCGCGGCGCCCGCCCGCTGGTCGAGATGCAGACCAAGGACACGATGGCGATCGTCGTACAGGAGATCCTGACCGACAAGATCTACCTCGACTCCTCCCAAAAGGTGCAGGTCCGGGAACAGGCCGAGGGCGACGGCGGCCCGGCCGAGGCGGATCTCGGCCCGTCCCTCGCGGACCTCTGAGCCGACTCTGCCGGTTTTGTGGATGAATTTCTGCGGGCGGTGCGACGATCGCACCGCCCGTGTTCGTTTCCCCCCGAGGCGAGCCGACGATGCGCGGCCGTGAGATCCTGCTCGGCGTCTGCGGCGGCGTCGCCGCCTACAAAACAGCCGACCTGTGCAGCAAGCTGGTGCAGGCCGGGGCCGGCGTGACGGTGGTCATGACCCGCGGCGCCGGCCGGTTCATCGGGGCCACGACCTTCGAAGCGCTGACGAACCGCCCCGTCTACACGGAGGTGTACGCCCCCAAGGAGCATCCCCGCGGGGAGCACATCGGGCTGGCGGAGCGGGCAGAGTTGTTCGTCGTCGCTCCTGCCACGGCCCATTTCCTCGCCAAAGCGGCGCTGGGGCTGGCGGACGATCTGCTCAGCACGCTCGTGCTGACCTGCGAGTGCCCCGCCCTGTTCGCCCCCGCAATGAATACGGCGATGTGGGAGAAGCCGTCCGTTCAGCGGAACGTCGCCACGCTGCGGGAGGACGGCCACGGCCTCGTCGGGCCGGGCGAGGGCTGGCTGAGCTGCGGCCGCGTCGGCGCCGGCCGGATGGCGGAGCCGGAAGTGCTGTTCGCCGCGATCACCGCCGCTTTGGCACCTGAGGGGGAGACGGCGGCATGAAGGTTCTCGTCACCGCCGGGCCGACCCGGGAGTACCTGGACGACGTGCGATACCTGTCCAATGCCAGCAGCGGAAAGATGGGGTACGCCGTCGCCGCGGCACTGGCCGCGGCAGGGCATGAGTGCGTGCTGGTCTCCGGCCCCGTCGGCCTCGCCCCGCCGCCGGGCTGCGAGGTGATCCCGGTCGAGACGACGGCCCAGATGCGGGCGGCCTCCGAGGAGGCGTTCGCCGACTGCGACGGCGTGATCGCCGCCGCCGCCGTCTGCGATTACCGCCCGGCGGTGCGGGTCGCGGGGAAGATCAAGAAGGACGGGGCGCCGGTCTCGGTCGAACTGATCCAGACGGACGACGTGCTCGCCGCCCTCGGGGAGCGGAAAGCGGACGGCCGCGAGACGCCGCGGTGGGTCATCGGCTTCGCTCTGGAGGCGGCCAACCCCCGCGAGAACGCCCTGCAGAAACTGCGAGCCAAGCAGTGCGATCGGGTCGTGCTGAACGGCCCGGCGAGCATCGGCGGGGACCGCACCGCCGCGGAGTTGATCGGCCCGCGGGGGGAAGTGGTGGTGCATTGGGAGGGAACCAAACCGTCCGTTGCGGGGGATTTGGTCGACTGGATTGACGCTTGGGTGGCGGCCGGGCGGCCGGCATAACCGGCCCGGCGGGGCCGCAAGGTTTGCCGAACCGGACGGGACGGCCGCCCGCGGGGTGCGGTTGCGCGGGTTCGGTGCGAACGGTCCGCGTGCCACCTTTCCGGGGGCTAGGTTTTCCGGCGCCCCCGGGCTGGCGGCGCGTCCCCCGTTCCCCCGCCCCGTATCACCCGTGATCGACGTCAAACGACTCGGCCAGGACCTTGCCGCGTTGGCCCTGCTGGCGGTCACCGCGTTCCTCGGGCTGGCGCTGTTCAGCTTCGACCCCGCGGACCTCGCCGGCGGCACCGTCTGGCCGACGCACGAGGAGCCGACGAACCTCTGCGGCCCCGCCGGCGCCCGCGTGGCCTGGCACCTCCGCAACCTGCTGGGGCTGGGGGCGTGGCTGTTTTGGGTGCGGCTGGCCTGGGTCGACCTGCGGCTATTCGCCCGGGAGGCGACCGCGGAACCGGCGCTCAAACTCGTCGGCTGGGGGCTGACGCTGGTCGGCGTCTGCGCCGGTTTGGCGGCGCTGCTGCCGGGGGCGAACGCCGGCGTGCCGACCGGCGGCGGCGGGCTGCTGGGGGCGGGGTGCTCGGCGGTCCTGAACGACCATTTCTCCGCGGTCGGCGCCGGGGTGCTGCTGGCTTCGGTCGTCGCCGCGGGCCTGCTGCTGGCCGGCGACTTCGCGACGATGGGCGCCGTTGCCTCGACCGCCGGCGGCGCCGCCGCGGTCCCCTTCACCGCCGCCGGCCGGGCGTTTCACGGCGCCCGCGACCGCGTGAGCCGCTGGCAGGCCGACCGCCGCGCCGCCGCGGAGCAGCGGGCCGCCGAGCGCGAGGCGAAGCGGGCGGAGAAGTCTGCTTTGAAGGAAGCGAAAGCCGCCGAGAAACATGCGGCTCCCGCTGAGACTCCGGTCCCCCCGAAGCCGCAAGCGGAGGCCGCGCCCGCCTCGGTTCCGCCGGAGACGGAGCCCGCGCAGACGCCGGCGAAGGAAAAGAAGGCGTTCCGCGTGAACCTGCCCGCCGGGCCGGCGAAGTCTTCGGCGCCGCGGAAGCACACGCTGCCGCCGGTTGATCTGCTGGCCCCGCCGGAGCCCTTCCCCTACGAGGAACTCGCCGCGAAGGCCCAGGCCGCCGCGGAGACGCTGGAGCGGACCTTCGCCGACTTCGGCTTGAACGTGACGGTCTCCGAGATCGACACCGGCCCGGTCGTCACGCAGTTCGAGTTGGACCTCGAAAAGGGGTTGCGGGTGAACAAGGTCGCCGCATTGGCGGACGACCTCGCCGTCGCCCTGCGGGTGCCGGCGGTGCGGATCGTGAACCCGATCCCCGGCAAGAACACCGTCGGCGTGGAGGTTCCCAACGACACCCGCGTGATGGTCCGCCTCCGCGAAATCGCCGAGACCGCTCAGGGCGCCGACGACATGGCGATTCCCATCTTCCTCGGCAAGGACGTCTCCGGCGCCCCGCTGGTGGTGGACCTCGCCAAGATGCCCCACCTCCTCATCGCCGGCCGTACGGGCACAGGGAAGTCGGTCTGCCTGAATACGCTGATCCTCTCGATGCTGCTCTCCCGCACGCCGGAGGAGGTCAAGCTGCTGATGATCGACCCGAAGATGGTCGAACTCAGCCCCTACAAGACCCTCCCGCACCTCATGCATCCGGTCATCACGGACATGAAGAAGGCGGAGGCGGTCCTCGCCTGGGCCGTGGACAAGATGGAGGAGCGGTACGAACTGCTCGCCCAGTGCGGCGTGCGGCACCTGACCGACTTCAACGAGATGTCCCGGGCGCAGAAGCTCGACAAGATGGGCCTGTCCGAACTCCACGAGGAGGCCGACGCCCTCACCGAGAACATGCCGTACATCGTCATCGTCGCCGACGAGATGGCGGATTTGATGATGACCAACGGCAAGGAGGTGGAGTCGCACATCATCCGCCTCGCCCAGAAGAGCCGGGCGGTGGGCATCCATCTGGTGCTCGCCACGCAGAAGCCGACGGTGGACGTGATCACCGGCCTGATCAAGTCGAACCTGCCGGCCCGGATCAGCTTCCAGGTCGCCAGTAAGTCCGACAGCCGCGTCGTGCTGGACGAATCGGGCGCCGAGCGCCTGCTGGGCAACGGCGACATGCTGTACCTGACCCCCGGCACCAGCACGCTGGTGCGGAGCCAGGGGGCGTACGTCGGCGGGTCTGAGATCGACCGGGTGATCGACTTCTTCGGCGACTGCGAACCGGAGTACGACGAGACGATCGAACAGGCCACCACCGGCGGCGGTCCCGGCGGCGGCGGCGAGGGCGGCGGCCTGCACGGCAGCGACCGGGACGATATGTACGTTCAGGCCGTCGAGTGCGTCGTCCGCGAGGGCCGCGGCTCGACCAGCCTGCTCCAACGGGCGCTGGGCGTCGGCTACGGCCGGGCGGCCCGGATGATCGATCACATGGCGGAGGACGGCTTCCTCTCCGGCCACAACGGCTCCCAGGCCCGCGAGGTGCTGCTCGATCTGGAGGCGTTCGAGGAACTGCGGGCCGCCGGCTGACCGGCCTGCCCCCTCACTCCGGCCGCGGCGGCGGGCCCTGACGGAACAGGTCCAGCCACGCGGCGGTGAGGGCGGCGCCGAGGTCGTCCCGCTCCGCCAACTCCTCCGGCGTGGCCCCCCAGTAGAAGCCGATCCAGCCGTCCGCCCGCTCGGCGGAGCGGTCGAGGAACGTCTCCAACTCCTCCGGGGAGCACTTCAAAGGAAACGTCTCCTCGATCACGACCGGCTTGCCGCGATCGAAGCCGGCGAGCATCGCCAGCGCCTCGTCCGGCTTGCCCGTCTCCGGATAGAGGTGCACGCAGACGTAGTCGAGTTCGGCGACCGCAATCTCCGGCGTGATTCCCGAGAAGGCGCCGGGGTTCTGCGGCGGGTGGGCGATCAGGCCGACGGTGATCGGCGTGTCGGCGTCGTGCTCCCGGATCGCGGCGGTCATCGCCCGAATCCACTCCCGGGCGATCTCCCCGCGGCTGCGGCCGTTCGGATCGAGGGTGAGGAACTGGACGAAGTGCTTCCCGGCGAAGCCGCCGCCCAGCCAGTCCTCCCGCGGCGCCCCGGCGACGAGCGGTTCGTTCATCAGGTCGTAGCAGAACACCGCCGGGCTCTGCGCACACGTCTCCGCCACGGCGGACCAGAACCGCCCCTGCACCGCCCAGCGGTCCGCCTCCGGCAGCGGGTCGTACCACGCCGGCACGTCCGCTTTGTGGTAGCAGCCGAGGCCGGTCAGATCGAGCCGCAGCCCGGTCTCCTCCGCCAGCGCCAGCAGGTCGGCCAGCCGGGCGAGGTTGCGGGCGTTCGGCCGCTCCGGCGTCTCCATGAACCGGCCGAGTTGCAGGTGCACCCGCACAACGTTCGCCCCGAGGGCCTGCATCTCCGCGAAGTCCTCTCGGACGGTCTCCCATTCCTCGTGCCAATAGTCCTCGATCAGCCGCCCGTCGCGGTCGTGATCGTAGTTGAATCCCCAGGGCACGAACGCCCGGCCGGTTCGTTCCCCTACGAACGAACGCCCGTCCGCGGAGATGCGGATGCGCTCCTTCTTTGCGGCCTCCCTGTCATCGGCCCCGGCGGGGACCGCTCCGAGGAGGAGGGACAGGAGAACCGCGGCAAGCGTGCGGCTGGTCTTCACATCGACCGCTTCTGGGCGAGCTGCACCTCGATACCGTCCGGGTCCTTGAAGTAGATGCGGCCCGACGTCTGCCGGACCTCGCGCCCCTCCGCCTTCAGTTTCCGGGCGGCCTCCTGCACGTCGTAGTCGTCGATCCCGAAGCAGTAGTGGTTCAGGCCCGGCGTGTCCGCTTGAAACAGGGCGACGAAGAACTCGCCGTTCTCCCGGCCGAGGAAGGCGCTGCGCTGGTCGCCGCGGATCTTTTTCAGGCCGAGGTGGCGTTCGTAGAAGGCGACGGACCGATCGACGTCGGTCACGTCCAGGGCGATGTGATCAATGTTGCGGCCGGAAAACAGCGGCCCGGACGGGGGCGCCTGCTCGCCCTCCTGTGCGGGGACGCGACCGGCGAGGGCGCCGGCGGCGCCCAGGGCGGTCAGGCCGGCGATCAGGCCGCGGCGGGAGAGGCGGCCGTCGTCGTAGTCAGCGACGAGGGCGGCGGGGTCGAAAGACGCGGCGGGATCGAAGGACATCGGGAACTCCGGGCGAGGCAGGCGACGAAGTACGTCATCGTACCGCGTCCGGACAGCCGCAGGATGGGGAACGCACTGAGCTGGCGACCGGGGTCGTTCGTCGATCGCGCCTCCCCCGGGAGGAACTCCGAACCGGTATGATCCGACGAACCGATCCCCGCGATTGCGGGTCTGCCGAACGTCCTTCCACTTTCCGCAGGAGTCCCCGATGCCGACCGCCCCCGCAGCGACCGCTCCGGCCCCCCCGACCCTCCGCGAGGCGCCCGGGGGCCGCACGGCGGCCGACGCCGTCGCTCCGAACCGGGCGGTGGCCCGGGCCCTGGCCCGCATCGCCCGGGCCGCCGCCGCGGACGCCGACGAGCGCCCCGGCGACTACCTCGGCCAGACCGCCGTGCGACACGGCGGCGAATAACCCGGAGCGAAGCCGTGAACCCGTCGCCCGCACCGAGGCGCCCGGCGCCCCCCGCTCCGCCCGGGCGCCGGCCGTTGGAGCGGCTGACGGGCGTGGAGTCGGAACTGGCGATCCGGTACCGCCCGGCCCGGCCCGGCGGACCGCGGGTGCCGAACCGCACCATCTTCGCCCGGTTGCTCGATCGGCTGGGGCGGGACGGGGCGCTGGGGAGGCCCGGCGGAGCGATGACGAAGTGGGGCCGCTACCTGCCGACGGGCGGGGCGGTCTGGTTCGAGGTGCTCAAGAACGCCCCGGACGCGGGGCTGGTGGAGGGGGCGACGCCGGAGTGTCGCGGCCCCCGCGTCGCTCTCGCCGCCTCCCGGGAGCAGGATCGCCGACTGGGCGAAGCGATCCGGGCCGCCTTCCCCCCGGGCTCCTGCGGCGGAACGGCGACGCTGTTGAAGGTCGATCGCGACGCGTTCGAGCGCTCGTTCGGCGGGCAGGAGAACTACGAGGTCTGCCTGCCCGCGAAGCGTCTGACCGCTTGGCGGCGCTGGAGCCGGGCGTTCGCGGCCGCCGCGGGGCTCTTCTGGCTGCTCGCCCTGGCGGGGGGCCTGCTGATCGCGCTGCTCACGGCGCCGGTCTGGCTGCTCGCGGCGCCGCTCGCGAAGCTCTGGCAGACGCCTGCCCAACGGCGGCGTGCCGCCCGGCGACCGCCCGGCGGACCGAACGAGGCGGTGGCGCTCGGGTTCCCCGATTGGGCCGAACGGATCCTCATCCCGGTGACGCAGGCGGCGCTGCTCCCGCTGGTCGCCGTGGGCCTGCCGGCGGTCCGACGCGGTCCGTTGGCGGACGCCGACCGGCTGATGCCCTTCCTCGGCAGCCGCGTGATCCTCACCGGTGCCGGGGCCGTGGACCGCCGCGGACGCTTTCGAGTCGCGGCGAAGGCGACCGCCCTGCGGTTCGTCGTGGGAATCTCGGACCTGCCCGGCTGCCGCGGCGTGTTCAGCGCCGGGCCGCAGTTCAAGCGGGCGATGGGCGCTCCCGTGGACGCGTCGCAGTGGACGAAGCTGGGCGACTCGCGGCAGCGGATCACGGTGAATCTCGGCGACTCGAACCGCTGCGAGGCGGCGGAGTACCTCAAGCTCGGCACGACCTCGCTGATGCTCGATCTGTTGGAGGCCCGGCCGGACTGGCGCCCGCCGACGCCGCGGCGGCCGATCGCCGCCCTGCACCGGTTCGCCGCCGACACGACGCTCACCGCCTCCGTCCGGCTGGTCGGGGGCGGCCGGGCGACGGCGTTGCAGATCCAGCGGGCCTGCCTGAACGCGGTGCGCGATCATCTGCAATCCGTCGCCGCCGCCGATCCCGCGGCCGTGCCGGAAGCGGCGTGGGATCTCGTGCTCCGCTGGGGCGACGCCCTGGACGGCCTGGAAACGCTGGCGGACGAGCCGGACCGGCTGTTCGGCGTGCTCGACTGGGTGACGAAACGGCGATTGCTCCAGGAGGCCGGCGTTCGCGGCGACGCCGCCCGGAAGCTTGATCTGCGGTATCACGAGTTGGCGCCGGACTCCCCCTTCGATCGGCTGGAACGGGCGGGACTGATCGAACGGACGCTGACCGACGCCGAACGCGAGGCCGCCCGTCGGCCCCCGCCGGACACCCCCGCCGCGGCCCGTGGGGAGGCCGTCCGTCTCGGCACGCCGCCGCCGTCGTGGGACTGAGCCCTCATTGCCGGGATCGTCTTGCTCGGGATCGTCTTGCTCGGGATCGTCTTGCTCGGGAGCGTCAGGGCCGCCAGCGGGCCGCCAACCCGCCGGCCACCGCCGCGGCTTTCCGCCACGACGGCACCCGCACCCGGCGGCTCAGCACGTCGATCCCGGCCCGCTCCGCGCGGTTCAGCAACTCGCCGTAAATCCGCGTCATGGCGTGCAACACGCCGCGGCCGTGGGGGGAGACGAAGTTGAACAGCGGCTCGGCGTCCGCGTACTCCGCCCGCGTTTCGTCCGCTTCGCACCGCAGGAGGCGTTCAATGCGCTGGCGGACCGCTTCCCCGTCCCGCACGTCCGCCAAATTGGCGCCGAGCAGGTCCGCCGGCTCGACCCCGAACGCGGCCAGCCGGTCGGCGGGCAGGTAGACGCGGCCGGCGGCGGCGTCCTCGGCGACGTCCCGCAGGATGTTCGTCCGCTGGAACGCCCGGCCGCAGGCCAACGCCGGCTCCCGGGCGGCTCCGTCTCCCCCGTCTGAGGAAAGCTGCTCGCAGCCCCAGACGTGCAGGCAGCACAGGCCGACCGCGCCGGCGACGTGGTAGCAGTACTCGTCCCGGCCGGCGGCGGTCTCGAAAAACACCCGCGGCCTGCCGGGCTCCGGCGGCGGGGCGGCGAGATCGGCGGCGACGCCGTCGATCACGTCCTGCGGCAGGCCGGGGGGGATGCCGCGGCGGCGAGCCACGTCGGCGAAGGCGATCAGGGCCGCGGCGTGCGGGGCGGCGGGGTCGATCGCCTCGCCGTGCAGGGCGGCGGCGGTCCGCTCCCGCCAATTCGCCACCGCCAGCCGGCGGCGGTCCAGCGGTTCGGCCGGGTCGTCGCCCAAGTCGTCCGTCACCCGCATGAAGGCGTACAACGCCCCCATATCCCGCCGCTGATCGGCCGGGAGGGTGAGGAAGGACCAGTAGAAGTTCTTTCCCGTTCGCCGGGCCAGCCGCGTGCACTGGGCGAAGGCGGCGTCGAGGTCCGCCGGCGGCGGGGCGTCGAGGGAGGTCGAACCGCTCACCGCAGCGCCGCCCGCCGCAGTCCCCGGGCGACCGCCCCGGCCAGCAGGCCGGCGGCGTCCCGCTTGCCGAGTCTCGGCCGCGTCTCCCACACCCGGTACTCGATCCGCCGCACCTTTCCGCAGATCGCCAGCCCCCCCGAGGCGAACAGGTCGATCGCCGCCCCGAACCGCCCCCCCAGCCGGTCCGCCAGCGGGCGGCCGGTCGAGAGCAGCGCTTCGGCCCGGTCCACCTCGAACCGCATCAGGTCGACGAACGCCGCGGTCGTGCGGCGGGCGGCGTAGTCGTCCAGCGAGTACCCGAACCGTTGCATGTCCGCCGTCGGCAGGTAACGGCGGCCGATGTCGGCGTCCCGGGCGACGTCCTGCCAGAAGTTGATCAATTGCAGGCCGGTACAGACCGAGTCGGACAGCCCCACGTGCTCCGGCGTGTGGGCGGAGAGCAATTTCAGCACGATCTGCCCCACCGGGTCGGCGCTGCGGCGGCAGTAGTCGCGAAGGTCGCCGTAGTCGTCGTAGGCCGCGACGGTCTGGTCCTGCTCGAAGGCGGAGATGAGGTCCAGAAACGGTTCCACCGTGAGGTCGAACCGCTCGGCGGTCGGTTGGAGGGCGACGAACACCGGGTGCCGCGGCGGTTCGCCGGCGAACATCGCGGTCGTTTCGCCCCGCCACCAGTCGAGCAGCGCCAGCGAACGCGCCGCCCCCTCCACCTCGTCCCCGAGGTCGTCCGCCCAGCGGCAGAAGGCGTAAACGGCGTGAAAGTGCGGCCGCAGGTCCGCCGGCAGGACGACGGAAGCGACGGGGAAATTTTCGTAGTGCCGCGTCGCCAACCGGCGTACGTGCTCCCGGGCTTCGGCCGGCGAGGCGGGGGCGTCGGCGCAGCGTTGCGGCGTCCACCCCTCCAGGTGAGGCGGCAGATCGGCGGGCGAAACGGCGGCGGCGGCGGCGGTCGGCACGGCAATCCGTTATAACGGGCGTTCCTCCCAGACACTTCCCCGAGCGGGACGCGGGGCGAACGATGCCCCTTCCGCCGCGTCCCCGTGCTGCCCGGGCCACCCCGGCCCCCCTCTGATGTCCGTTCCCGCCACTTCCATTCCCCGGGTCGCCATCGTCGGCCGTCCGAACGTCGGCAAGAGCAGTCTGTTCAACTGGCTGGCGGGGGAGCGGCTGTCCATCGTCGACCCCACCGCCGGCGTCACCCGCGACCGGCTCACCCACCTCATGCACGAGGGGGACCGCTATTTCGAACTGATCGACACCGGCGGGATCGGCATCGTCGACTCGGACGCGTTGGAGGAGGAGATCGAGGGCCAGATTCGCGTCGGCCTGGAGATGGCCGACGTGCTGCTGTTCGTCGGCGACGCCCAGACCGGCGTGCTGCCGCTGGACCGGGAGGTCGCCCGCCGGCTGCACCCGCTGGGCAAGCCGGTGGTGATCGCCGCCAATAAGTGCGACAGCCCCAAGGTCGAGACCGACGCGGCGGAGTTCCTCGAACTGTTCGACGCCCCGCTGGTGACCACCACCGTGAAGGGCAACCGCGGCCGCGAGGAATTGGTCTCCGCCCTGCTGGAGGCCCTGCCCCCGGCCGGGGAGCACGAGGCCGGCAGCGGCGCCGAACTGGCGACCGAGCCGGTCATGAAGCTCGCCGTCGTCGGCCGCCGCAACGTCGGCAAGAGCACCTTCCTGAACGCCCTGGCCGGCGAGGAGCGGGTGATCGTCTCCGAGGTCGCCGGCACGACGCGAGACAGCATCGACCTGCGGTTCGAGGTCGACGGCCGGGCGTTGGTCGCCATCGACACCCCCGGCGTCCGCCGGAAGAAAAGTTTGGCGAACGACGTCGAGTACTACGGCACCGTGCGGGCTCAGCAGAGCATCCGCCGGGCGGACGTGGTGCTGATGACCTTCGACGCCACCCGCACGATCTCCAAGGTGGACAAGCAGCTCGTCGCAGACATCGTCGAGGCGCACAAGCCCTGCATCTTCGTGGTCAACAAGTGGGACCTCGCGCTGGAGGCCGACATGACCAGCGAGCGCTGGGCGGACTACCTGGAGAAGACGTTCGCCAATATGCGGTACGTGCCGGTGGCGTTCCTCACCTCGCAGGCCGGCCGGAACGTGCGGCCGGTGGTCGACTTGGCCCAAAGCCTGTTCAAGCAGGCCCGGGAGCGGGTCGGCACCGGCAGGCTGAACTCGGTGGTGCGGACGGCGCTGGAGAAGAACCCGCCGCCGATGAAGAAGAACCGGCGACCGAAGATCTTCTTCGCCACGCAGGTCGCGGTGACGCCCCCGACGATCGTGCTGAAGTGCAACGAGCCCGGGCTGTTCGCCGACGACTGGAAGCGATACCTGCTCGCCCAGTTGCGGGACCAGCTGCCCTATCCGGAAATCCCGATCCGGCTCTACTTCCGCTCCCGCGGGAAGGACGACGCCGCGGAGTCGGAGCGCCGCTGAGCCGGCCGGTCGCTGAGCCGGCCGGGCAAGTCGTTGCGGGAGGGCCCGCTGTGCGGGGCGTGCGGGTCGCTCCGGCGGTCGGCGCCGCCCTGAAACGGTGCGGCGGCGGCGGCCGATGGGTCCGGGGATGGAACGCCCGCCCCGCCCCCGCCCCGCAGTGACGCTCGCCCTTTGCGGCGCGGCGCTGATGACGGGAACCGCCGCGCTCGCCCTGCTGGCCCCCGGCCCGCCGCGGCCGGCGTTCGGAACGCTGCACGCAGCGGAGGACCTGATCCGCGCCCCGCGGAGCGGTCGGGTCGTCCGTTGGCTCGTCGAGCCCGGGGCGACCGTGCAACCGCAAACGCCGCTGGTCGAACTGGAAGACGCCGGCCGGGCGGCCGAACTGACCGCCGCGGACGCCGCGGTCGCCGCCGCCGAGGAAGCGCTCGCCGCGGCGGAGCGGGCCGCGGCCCTGGACCTGGCTTGGCGCCGGGCCGCGGTGCGGCGGGACCTGCACGCGGTGCGGACCGAGGCGGCGGACCTGCTCCGCGACCGCTTCGACGCCGCCCTGCAGGCCGCCGCCGACGGCGAGGGTCTGGAGGACGGCTCCCCCCGCTCCTCCGTGCCGACCCGCACGGTGAGCCTGCGGACCCGCTCCGCCGCGTCGGCCGCCTCCTCCGCGAACGCCGCGGAGGTGCTCGAAGCCCGCATCGCCCTGTGCGACCTGCGGGAGGCGGAACTGCTCGATTTGCTGGAGGCCCTGCCCGAAACCGTCGCCGCCGCCGCGGGCGTACCGGCCGCCTCCGCCGCGCTGGACGAGGCGAAGGCGGAGCGGACGGCACTGACCGCGGCTCCGGCGACGCTCACGGTGCACGCCGCCGGATACGGCCGCGTCGGGCGGTTCGCCGCCGCGGCGGGCGCCCTGGCCGAGGCCGGCGAACCCCTGACCGCCGTGCGGGACGACGCCCGGCCGTACGTCTCCGCCCAGGTGCCCACCGGCCGGCTCTCCCGGTTCGCCGCCGGGGCGGACGTGACGCTCGCCTTCGGGGAGGCGGACCGCCGCGACGGGTATCGCGGCCGGGTCGTCTCCGTCGGCCCGGAGGCCGGTGACGGGTTGGCGACGGTTCGCATCCTCCCCACCGGCCCGCTCTGGCCGGACCTGCCGGAGGGCGCCGTCTGCGAGGTTCGCCCGGCGGAGTGAGGCCCGCCGCCGTACCCGCGGCCCTCAGTGCGGCATGGTGACGTTCCGCGGCGGCGGGTGCGGCCCGCCGGCCGTCTGCTCCGCCGGTTCCACCTGGGCGATCTGATCCAGGGCGAACGGCCCGAACTCCTCCCGGCCGTCGGCCCCGTCGCCGACGAGCCACAGCTCCCCCCGCACGGAGCGGCGCCCGTCCGGCGTACCGACGACGGTCCGGCCGTCCGCCAGCGCGACCCGCACCGGACGGGACTCCGACGGCGGGGTCAGGCCCGGTTCGCACAGGACCGGGAACCGCTCCCACGCCCACGCCCACAGGGTTTCGCGGGTTCCGACGTCGCCGGCGAGGTCCGTCCAGGCGCTCTCCGCGAGCCGCAGGTCCCGGCGGCTCGCGACCCGACACCACGGTCGCAGGACGTTCAGCACCCACTCCCGCCGCGAGGCCGCCAGCGCCGCGAAGTCGGCCGGGAGGGCGTTCGGTTCTGCGGGATCGGCGGGCGGGGCCGGATCGACGTTCACGGGAAACTCGCGGGAAGACGTGGGCGGCGGGGCGGAACGTTCTATGCTGCCGAATCGTCCGGGGCGCCGCGATTGTGCAATCGCTCAGCCCGGCGTTCTTTCTCAACCCCCCACGCCGGCCCGTCGCGGCCGGGACCCGACCGAGGCCACCGCTCCCGATGCCCGCCGCCGTCCTCGACGCCCCCCGCACCGCGACCTCCGGCTCGTCCGTCCTCCTGCGGGAGGCGGCGTTCGGGGAGGTGGATTTCGTCACGGAGATGAAGCTCCGCACCTGGGCCCGGCAGCGGTACTGCAACGCCGGCGCCCGCCAGCCGGACTGGCACCCGGTGATCCTCGACGAGATGGAACGGATCGACCGCGAAGCGGAAGCGTAGCCCCCACGAGCCCCGACCGTCAGGGAGGGGCCCTTCACCCGCCCGCGCAGACTCCGGGCGTCGCACCGCCGTCGGCGATCACAGCGCCGCCGACGGTTGCCACGTCGAGAGCGGCCCCTCCCTCACGGTCGGGGCTCAGCGAGCGGCGTCACTCCGCGAACTGCACGTCCCCCACGGCCCGGCCGACGACGCCTTCGGTCCCCTGCCCCGGGAAGAAGGGGCCGACGCGGCGGTCGAGCGGGAACAGCAGCACGGTGTCGGCGTCCGGCGCGAGCGGGGCGTCCGCCGGTTCGTACCGCTCCTCATAGCGGGCGGTCTTGGAGAGCCGCACGTCGTTCAGCACGCCGGAGACCGGCCGGGTGAGTTCCCCGCCCCGGCCCGGGTCGCCGCCGAGGTACAGCGGCAGGTCGTTGCGGGTCCGTTTCCCCGCGCCAGGCGTGGCGCCGACGGGCAGGCCGTCGACGTAGATCCGGACTTCGGCGCCGTCGTAGACGCCGGCGAGGCGGTACGTCGTGCCGGCGTCCAGCTTCAGGCGGCTGACCGCCGTGACGTAGCGGCCGGAGCCGGCGCCGGGGGCGGACAGGTGCACGTCGAACTGCGGCACGCCGTCGTTCAGGAAGAAGGCGAACTCGCTGTTCTGCGTTTTGGCGACCAGGCCGCGCGTGCCCTTCAAGCTGGCGGCGTCCGGGGTGTAGGTGCACTCCAGCGTGAACGGGCTGTCCGCGGGCAGGCGGAAGGCGTCGTCCGCGACGCGGACCGCGGAGCCGCCGTCCAACAGGACGCCGCGGTCGGGTGCGTCCGTGAAGAAGGTTTCGGACAACCCGCCCAGCTCCACGTCCATCGGCAGGGTGCGGGTGGGCAGGGAGACGCGGGCGTCCCCGTCGATCACGTCGGCGTCGAGGACCAGTTCCGGCACGCTCTCCGGCAGGCGGTCGTCGCGGAGGGCGTAGGAGAAGGCGAACTCCGCCGTCTCGCCGGGGGCGACGGTCGCGTGCCGGTGATCCGGGGCGAAGCGCCAGCCGGCCTCGCCCCCCCGCGGGGCGATCTCCACCTCGATCGGTGTGTCCGTCGGGTTGGCGTAGGCGGCGACGTACTCTCCGTACACCGCCTCCTCCCCGAAGGTCAGCGGGGCGGATTTTCGTTGGAGTTTGATCCGACGGACCGTGTCTAGCAGAGCCAGCCGCTCCGGCGTGTACTGGCGCGGGTCGGCCACGGCGCCGACCGGCAGCATGGCGACGGTCATGCCGGCGTGGTTCTGCGGGGTGGGCTTCACGTCGGGGTCTCGGACGGTCACCACGTGCATGTGGTGCACGTAGCCCAGCACGGGCTCCTCGCCGGGAATATGGCCGCCGGTGGTGGCGAGGGCGTGGTAGGCGATGCCGTCCTTCACCCCCTCGTACCGCACCCGGTGGATGTGCCCGGCGAACACCGCCCGCACATTGCCGGCCTCCACCAGCGTTTTGTGGACTTCGTCCCAGTTGCCGTCGGCGTACCCGGCCCCGATCCAGCGGGGATGATGCAGGAAGGCGAAGACGTGCTTGCAGTCCTTCAGTTGTTCAAGCGACTGCCGGACGAAGGCGAGCTGCTCCGGGCTCATCGTCTGGGCGGCGCCCTTGCTGAAGGTCTTCTCGCCGGTGACCGGGTCGCCCTCGTCGGAGTAGAGCACGAGGAACCCGCAGCCCTTGTGCTCGAAACTGTACCAGAGCGGGCCGAAGTGCTTTTCGTACTCCGGTTCGTGCTCGCCCGGCGGCGGCTCGCCGGGGCCGCGCCAGTAGATGTCGTGGTTCCCGGCGACCGGGAACCAGGGCATGTTCAGTTCCGACATCACCCCGCGGTACTCCCGCATCTGAACCATCCACTCGGGCGTTTGGTTGTAGCCCTGGATCAGGTCCCCGACGGTCATCACCAGGTCCGGGTCCAGCAGGTTCGTGTCCTTCACCGCCTGCCTGAGGACCTCGATCCCCTCCGGCTCCCCGCCGGTGCGGTCGCCGAAGATGACGAACTGGAACATCCCCTCCTCTTGCGGGGGGACGACCTGCCGGCCCGCGTTGGGGCGGGTGGTGAAGACGGACGCCGGGGCCGCGTCGGCGGCGTGGTCATGGTCGTGTTCTCCCTCCGCCCCCGGCGGATGGCCGAAGGCGGGGGGGACGGTCCCCGCAGTGACGAGGGCGAGCGGCAGGGCGAACAGGAGGCGGTGCATACGGCCACGGTAGCCGAACGATCCGCCCCCGTCCGGCGGCGAACGGCTTAGGAGGGATGAAGAACCGATTAAGCGTTGGGCCGCGGCGGGTCCTGCGTCAACGGCAGCTCGACCCGCTGCCCGGTCCGTTGGCTTTCGTAGATCGCGAGGATCAGTTCCACGCTCTTGCGGCCCTCCCGGCCGTCCACCAGCGGCTCCCCGCCGCTGTCGATCGCTTGGAGGAAGTCCTTCAGTTGATCGCGGTGTCCGGCGTGGGAGATCGCCTTGGGGTCGGCGGCCCCGCCGCCGATCGTGTCCGGCGCGGCGAACCGTTGGCGGATCTGTTCGTCGGCGTCGGTTTCCTCGGCGAATTTCCACATCAGCAAGCTGTCCTGCTCGACGATCGCGGTGCCGGTCGTGCCGTGCAGTTCCGTCTTCTTGAGCAGCCCCGGCCACGCGGCGGTGGTCGCCTCCAGCGTGCCGAGCGCCCCGTTGGCGAATCGCACCGCGGCGACGGCGGTGTCCTCGACCTCGATCCGTTCGTGGGCCAGCGTGCCGGTCACGGCGGAGACCTCCGTCACGTCGCCCATGAACCACAGGAGCAGGTCCACGTTGTGGATCGCCTGATTCATGAAGGCGCCGCCGCCGTCCAGCTCGTAGGTGCCCCGCCAGCCGCCGGAGTCGTAGTACTCCTGCGAGCGCCACCACTTCACGTAGGTGTCGCCGAGGGTCAGCTTGCCGAACCGGCCGGCGTCCACGGCCTGCTTGAGGGCCACGTTCGCGACGCTGAAGCGGCTCTGCATGATCGTGCAGAGCTTCACGCCGGCCTTGTCGCAGGCGTCGATGATCGCGTCGCAGCGTTCGAGGGTGACCTCCAGCGGCTTCTCGACGACGACGTGCTTGCCCGCCTCGGCCGCGGCGACGGCGATGTCCCTGCGGGCGCCGCTGGGGGTGTTGATGCAGACGGCGGTGATGCGGTCGTCCGCCAGCAGGGCTTCGAGCGAGTCGAACGCCTCCCCACCGTGTTCTTCGACGAACTTGGCCGCCTTCTCCGGCGTGCGGTTATAGCAGCCGATGAGTTTCGCGCCGTCGATCTCCGCGATCGCGTTGGCGTGAAAGTTGGAGATCATCCCCGTGCCGACGATGCCGAAACCGTGCATGAGCGAAGCGGTGGAAGGTTGAAGGTGACAGGTGGAAGGCGACTGGCCCGCTACCTTGAACCTTCTTCCTTCAACCTGCCACCCTCACGTCAAAGCCACGCGGCAGAACTTTTTCTTGCCGGCCCAGACCAGCAGCCCGTCGGAAACGGGCACCTGCTCGTCGTGGGTGAGGACGGGCGATTTGTCCTCGCCGAGCTTCATGCCGCCCTGCTGGATCAGCCGGCGGCCCTCGCTCTTGCTGTTCACCAGTTCGAGGGCCGTCAGCAGATCGACGGCCTGAACGAGGCCGTCGGCGGGAGCCGGCAACGGGCGCTCGGGGATATCGGCGGGCAGACCGCCGCCGCCGATCTCCTTCTGCCAGCGGTCCGCGGCCTGGTCGGCCTCGGCGGGGCTGTGGTAGCCGCCGATCACCCGCTTGGCGAGCGTCACCTTGGCCTCCTTCGGATGGCCGGCGATGAGCGCCTCGATCTCGTCGGTCGGCAGGTCCGTCAGCAGGGTGAGGTAATCCCGCAGGTTCTCGTCGGAGACCCGCATGAACTTCTTCATCTGCTCGTACGGCTCCTCCGCGATGCCGATGTAGTTGCCCAGCGACTTGCCCATCCGCTTGACCCCGTCGGTGCCGACGAGGATCGGGCTCATCACGCCCACCTGCCCCGGTTGGCCGGCGTTGGCCTGGTAGTCGCGAGCCAGCATGAAGGTGTAAAGCTGCTCGGTCCCGCCCAGTTCCACGTCGGCCCGGATCTGCACGCTGTCCCACGCCTGCATGACCGGGTACAGGCACTCGTGCAGGAAGATCGGCTTCTCCTCCCGGTAGCGCTTGGCGAAGTCCTCCCGCGTGAGGAGTTGCGCGACCGTCACCTGCCCGCAGAGGCCGAGCAGCTCGCCGAAGCCCATCGGGTCGAACCAGTCGCCGTTGCGGTGGACCTCCGCGCTGGGCAGGTCGATCACCTTGCCGCACTGATTGAGGTAGTCCGCCGCATTGGCGTCGACCTGCTCCTTGGACAGCTTCTTCGAGCGGGCTTCGTCCCGGCCGGACGGGTCGCCGACGCGGGCCGTGGCGTCGCCGATGATCAGGACGGCGGTGTGCCCCAACTCCTGAAACTGCCGCAGTTTCCGCAGCGGGACCGTGTGGCCGAGGTGCAGGTCGATCCCGGTCGGATCAATGCCGTACTTCACCCGCAGCGGGGTGTTCGTCTCCCGGCTCTTCTGGAGCTTCGCCCGGAGTTCGTCCTCCGGCACGATCTTCTCGACGCCCCGGGTGAGCAGTTCGAGCTGCTCGTCGACGGGGGCGAAGGACACGGGCGGCAGCTTTCGGGGCGAACGGGGGCGATTCGGGATCGGGGCGGCAGGGTCGTCGCCGAGGCGGATCGTTGCAAGCGGACCGCCCCGGGCGGGGGCGGTCAGGCGGCTTTCCCCAGTCCGTCCAGCAACACCCAGGCGAGCATCAACGCATTGAACGCCGCGTGGGCTAAGATCGCCGGCCGAACCGAGCCGGTCCGCTCCCGGCTCCAGCCCAGCACGCAGGCCAGCGCGAACAGGGCGGCCCAGTCCTGCGGTTGATGGAGTAGTGCGAACAGCGCGGCCGTGCCGGCGATCGTCGCCGCCGCCGACAGCCCCGCGGATCGCAGCGAACCGTGGAGCAGCCCGCGGAACAGCAGTTCCTCCCCCGCCGGGGCGAGCGCGACGGCGCTGAGGCAGACCAGCGCCCACGTTCCCGCCGACCCTTCGACGAGTTGAAGGAGCAGCGGATTCGACCCCTCCACCGTGCGGGCCGACAGGGTGGCGACGAACGCCGCGGCGGTCGGCGGGAGGGCCAGCAGGAACGTGACCACCCCGTCGCGGAGGTCGTCGACGAGGGAGCGGGGCGACGGTTCAACCTTTGGCGCCTCGCCCCGGTTCGTCGCGACCGCCCAGACGCCCGCCGCCCCGGCGGCGATCGCCCCGGCCCGCAGCACGGTGCGGACCAGCGGGGACACGGCCTCCGCCGGCAGCAGCCCGGCGAACAGCGTCGCGAGGACCCACACCCCCACGCCCGCCGCGGCGCCCCACAAGGCGACCGTTTTCGGCTCCGGCGGCCCCAGAACTCGCTCTCGTCGCAGCCAGCGGTAGGCCGCAACACCCCACGCCGCCACGCCGAGGGCGACCGCAACGAGAACCAACAGCGTGCCGGGCGGGGGAAGATTCACGTTCAGACTGTACCCTCCCGGCATGGCGACGATCCTCGACGACATCCTCACCCGCACCCGGGCCGACCTGAAAACCCGCGAGGCGGCGGTCCCGCTCCGCAAGCTGGAGGCCGCCGCCGCGGACGCCCCCCCGGCCCGGGATTTCACCGCCGCCCTGCGTCCGGAGAACCGGGCGGCGGGCTCGCCGCTGGGGCTGATCGCCGAGGTGAAACGGGCCAGTCCATCCGCCGGGCCGATCGCCGAGGGGGCGGACCCGGTCGGCGTCGCCCGCACCTATGAGGCGGCGGGGGCGAACTGCGTCAGCGTGCTGACGGACGGCCCGTTCTTCGGCGGGTCGCTCGACGATCTGAAGGCCGTGCGGGCGGCGATTGGACTGCCGGTTCTGCGGAAAGACTTCATCGTCTCCCGCTACCAACTTGCCGAGGCCCGGGCCGCGGGGGCGGACGCCGTGCTGCTGATCGCGGAGTGCCTGCCGGGCGAGGGACTAACCGCTTTGCACGCCGCCGCGGGCGAGTTCGGCCTACACACGCTGATCGAGCTGTACGAGCCGGAGCACATGCCCCGCGTCGCCGCCCTCGCCGCGGCGGCCCCGGGGCGGACGGTCGTCGGCGTGAACAACCGGGACCTGCGGACCTTCACCGTCGATCTGGAGCATTCACTCCGCCTCGTCGCCGATTGTCCGGCGGGGGTCACGTTCGTCTCGGAGAGCGGCATCCGGACCCGTGCGGAGATCGACCGTCTCGCCGCGGCCGGCGTGGGGGCGGCGCTGATCGGCGAAACGCTGATGCGGGCCCCGGACCCCGCGGCGAAAGTGCGGGAGTTGGTCGGGTCGTTCGAGCCGGAGTGAGGTCGTTGGCGCGACCCGCGCCGGCCGGCCGACAGCCAGATTGATCGCCGCCGTCCGTCTCGCCGCCCGCTCAATGCCCGTCGAACACGTCCTCTGCGTTCCCACCGCCACGTTTCGGGAACTGGGATATTTCCAAGGGTTCCAAACGGATACCGCCGCTCTCGCGGGGCTGCTCGATCCGGCGAACACCCTCTATCTGCCGCGGCCGGAGGCGGAGGAGGATCCGACGCACAAGCAGCTGATCCCCTACTGCGTGCTGATCGCCCGGGCGGCGGGGCCGGACGGGGCGCCGGTCGAGCGGGTGTTCGCTTACCGCCGCGGCGCCGGCGGCGGGGAGGCCCGGCTGGCGGCGAAGATTTCCTGCGGCGTCGGCGGCCACGTGAGCACCGTCGACCGCGACGCCCTCGCCGCGGCCGGTTCCAGGAACGGCTCGGCCGCCGCGGACGATCTGTACCGGGAGGGCATGCGGCGGGAGTTGGAGGAAGAAGTCGCGATCCCCGGCGGCTACGCAGAGCGACTGGTCGGCCTGATCAACGACGACGCGACCGAGGTCGGCCGGGTGCACCTTGGGGTGGTGCACCGGCTCGACCTGCGTCAGGAACGCCCCGCCGATCCGCACAACCGGAAAAGTTTCCCGCAAGTGACGCCCCAGGAGGAGACGATGATCGACGTGGGGTTCTACGACCCCGCGGCCCTGCTGGCGGATCCGGCGAGGCTCGAATCGTGGACGCGCATCGCCCTGGAGGCGCTGTTCCCGACGGCGGATCGCCCTTGAAACAGGGGCGTCCGGTCGGGACGAAGCGGGGGATCCGTCAAAGGGTTTTCCCGGTGCGTGGCTCCTGCTAAAACGCTCCGGCCGGCTGGATGCCGGAGTTTTCCCGCCCGAGACGAAGGAACGTCCCCGATGCCGGCCCCGGATCTGACCCCCACCGCTCCGACCGGCGCCGCTCCCGCGGGGGCTGCGGCCGGCTCCCTCGGCATGAGCCGCCGACTGTTCGGGGCGGCCCTCGCCGGCGCCGCGAGTTTCGCCGCCGCCGGCCCGCTGCGGGCCCAGGAAGCCCCCGCCGAAGCCGCGGGCGAACCGGAGCCCCTCCCCGTCGGCGGTCTGACGGAGGAGTCGCTCGGCGCCCTGCTCGCCGCGATCGGTCTGAAGCCGTCGAAGGAAAAGAGCCGCTACGACTTTCAGTTCAAGACCACGCTCGAGGGCGAGCAGTGGGACTTCACGATGTCTGCGGTGCTCTCCCGCAACCTCCAGAGCCTTTGGGTGATGGCCTGGCTGGACGAGCTCCCCAAGACCGCGGCCGCGGTCCCGCGGAGCGCCCTGCTGAAGATGCTCGCCGCCAACGACCGGATGGGGAACGGCAAGTTCTTCGCCTACATCCCGGCGAACCGGCGGTTCGTGCTGCAGCGGGTCGTGGCGAACGAGGACATGTCCAACGCAAAGGTCCGCGGGCTGCTGATCGATCTGGGCCGCAGCGTGCGGGCCGAGTACGGTGTGTGGAGCACCGAGGGTTGGGTCCAGAAGGTCCCGGACGCGGCCAGCGCCGCCGCCCCGAACGCGCTGCCGGCGAAGCGGATCTCCGCGAACGATCCGAACTACGGCGGCGTCAGCCGGAACTAGCGGCCGCGCGGGATCGCCCCCGCGTCGCTGCCGCCCCGCCGCCCCGGATTTCGTTCCCGCGAATCGTTCCCCGATGACGCCTCCCGCGACACTTCGGCAGAAGGCGGAGTTCGCCGCCTTCCGAACCGTCGCGGCGGCGCTCTCCGCCCTGCCCGCCCCCTCCGCCGCGGCCCTCTGTCGCGGGTTGGCGGCGGTCGTGTGCGCGCTGCCCGCCAAGTGGACCCGCGGCAAGGTCGCCCGGGAGAACCTGAGGATCGCCTTCCCGGAGCTCTCCCCCGCCCAACTCGACGAGCGGGTGCGGGCGATGTGGACGCATCTGTTCCGTCTCGTCACGGAGATGGCGACGTTCGACCGCAAAGTCCGTCGCGGCAACATGACGGACGTGATGTCGTTCCGGAACCGGGACGAGACGGGGCGGGTCCTCAACAGCGGGCGCCCGGTCATCATGTTGAGCGGGCACTTCGGAAACTGGGAGGCGTCCGCTGAGTCCTTCGGGGCGTTCGGCATTCCCCTCTCCGTGGTGGCCCGGGATCTGGACAACCCGTTGATTCATCGCTGGTTCGCCGAGCGCCGGCGGGCCAGCGGCGGTCGGCTGATCTCCAAGAAGGGCGGCGGCGGCGAAGTCACGGAAGTGCTCGAGGCGGGCGGGATCGTCGGGCTGCTCGCCGATCAGGACGCCGGCTCCCGCGGCCTGTTCGTGCCGTTCTTCGGCAAGGACGCCAGCACCTTCAAGTCGATCGCCCTGCTGGCGATCGAGTACGACGCGCTCGTTCTCGTCGCCTACGCCCGGCGCCTGCCGGACGACTTCCGCCGCAACCGTTGGGTTCGGTTCGAGATCGGCGCAGAGGCGATTCTCGACCCCCGGGACTTCACCGAGGGGTCCGCGGTGAAGGATTTCACCGCCGCCTACACGGCGGCGCTCGAACGCGTGGTGCGGCGGAGCCCGGAGCAGTACTTCTGGGTGCACCGCCGCTGGAAAAGCGTGCCGAAGCCCCGCGGCCGCAAGGCCCGCGAACGGGCCGCGGCGCTGGAGAAGGAACGCCGCGCGGCCGCGGACGCGGGCGGCTCCTCCGCCGCCCAGGCCGTGGCGGCCTGACCCCGATCCGGCCGCGACGAACTCCGGAGGAGCGCCTTAGGATGAGGGCATGTCCCGCGTGCGCCTCTGTTCCGTCCACGACGTTCGCCCCGGAGCTGCGGGAGAGTTCCCGGTCGGCGATCGGCTGGTGGCGGTGTTCCGGTTGGCCGAGCCGCGGGACGGCCGCGAATGGTTCGCCCTCGACGGACTCTGCCCGCACGCCGGCGGGCCGCTGGGGGCGGGGGCGCTGACGGGGTGCGTCGTCACCTGTCCGTGGCACGGCTGGCAATTCGACGTGACGGACGGCTCGCACACCCTCACCCCGCAGATTCAGCACGAATCCTTCCCGGTGATCGTCGAGGAGGACGCCGTCTGGGTGGACCTCCCCGAGCCGGAGTGAGGCTCATGGCGGCTCGACGCGGCGGGTCGGCTTCGTTCGGTCCGGTCGAGTTTGCCGGCCATCGCGGTGGGGCCGGACGTGCGGGGCGGGTCGGTCGATAGGAACCCCCGGCCGCATCGTTCGGAGACGCGCCGGCCGTTCCCGCTCGCCCTCCCCTCCCGGAGAGACCCCATGCGCCCGGTCCGCCGCCCGTCGCCCGCCGCCGCCCGCCATGGTCGGCGTTCGCTGCTTGCCGCCGCCGCCCTCTGCGTCGCGGCGCCGACCGCCGGCGCCCAGACCTTCGGTCTCGTCCCGGACGGCTCGGGCGCCCCGGCGTCGGCCTCGGCCTCGGCGAAAGAACCGAACGCGCTGGTGAGCTGGCTCACCGCTCGGCCGGGCGGCTCCGTTGCGGCGGCGGGGACCGGACCCGAGGTCGTTCCGGCAGGCTATCGCCCCGCGTCCGGACCCGTCGCGACGACGAGCGGCTACGAAGTGCCCTGCGTGGGCGAGGCCCCCTGCGGCGGCGGGACGGCTTGCGAACCGGCGCCGCAGCGGCGTCTGTTCGGCGGGCTGGCGCCGGTCCATGGTTTGGTCCCGGACGGGGGCCACTGTCCGCCGCCGGCCGCCCAGTCGATCAATCCCCCCGGCACGCGGCAGAAGGAATCGGGCGGTCTGAAGTGGCCGCCGTTCCCGCGATCGACGGCGCCGCGGGCCTCGGTGAAGACGCAGTTACACCACGCCCACTACTGGCCGCTGCCGTACAGCTGTCAGGATCGGGCGTACGTGCGGGGGCTGCTCGCCGCGCAGGTCGCCGCCGGTCGGGCGGAACACGCGGCGCTGCACGGCTTCCACTTCGATCCGGAAACCCATCTGCTGACGAACGCCGGCCGCGATCATCTGCAGGTCGCGGCGGTGGCGGCGGCTTCGGCGGGAACCGTCTCGCCGATCGTCGTCGCCGCCGGGGCGGCGCCGGAGGTGGGCGCCGCCCGGCTTGCCGCGGTGCGGGAGGCGGTCGTGGAGATGGGCGCCCCGCAGTTGGCCCCCGCGGTGTCGCTGGGCGTCGCCCCGCTGGCCGGGCGCCCCGCCGAGGAGATTGACCGGCTTCGCCGCGACGAACTGCAATCGACGCCGCAGCCGCGCGTGCCGGTGACGAACGCCAGCGCCGTGACGACCGGCAGCTGACGGCTCCCCGCCGCCGAGCAACCCCGGCCGCTGTGGCGCCCGGCCGCGGTCGCCGTGCCAGTTCCTCAGGAAGCCGTCGGCCGCTCAAGATTGCGGGTCGCGCCGGTCGATCCGAGCACAGCGGCTCCGCCGTGTTTGCCGTCCGTTCCCCCGCCCTTGGGCCGCCGATGTCCGTCCGTCCGTTTTTCCGGCCGACCGACTTCGCCCGCCGGTTCTCCCGCGCCGCCGCCGTGGCGGGGGCCTGCGGCGCCGCCGGCCTGTCCGGCTGCGGCGCCACCGGGGCGAACCTCGCGGAAAGCGGCGGCGGGGCGAAGTCCTGGTGGTCCCCGCCGGCCGTGTTGGCGAAAGCGACTTCCCTGACCCCGCCGGGGCTTGTGGCCGATCCGGTGCCGGCCTCCCGGGACGAACTGGAGAACCCCGCGGCGTTGGATCTGGCGTACGCCAACCTGCGTTCGAACGGTCAGGCGAGCCCGTCCGGCCGGGAGGACGCGGAGCAGGCGTACCGTCGGGTCCTCAAGGAGGATCCGAAGAACGTGGAAGCGCTGATCGGCCTGGCCCGCCTGATCGAGACCGGCGCCGGCGACCGGCCGGGCGAGCTGGACGAGGCCGAGGACGCCTACCGGAAAGCCGTGGACGCCGCCCCGGCGGACGCCCGCCCGTTGCTGGCCCTGGGCCGCTTCCAGGCCGACCGCGGTCGCTGGGGGGAGAGCGCCGCGACCTACGGCCAGGCGGCGGAGCTGGCGGAGGACACCCGCCAGCGTCGTACCGCCCGCCACGGCCTGGCGGTCGCGACGGCGATGAGCGGCGACATCGAAGGCAGTCGGGAGCACTTCGTCGCCTCCGTGGGCGAGGCGAGCGCCCACTTCAACGTCGCGGAGCTGTATCGCCGCGCCGGCGATCGCGATGCGGCCCTGCGGGAGTTTCGCCTCGCCGCCGCCACGAACACCGGCGACAACCCGCAGTTGGCCCAGGTCGATCAGATGATCGCCGCGCTGGAGGCGGCCGGACCGACCTCGACGCCGGCGAACGCGCTGCCCGCGACCGCTCGACCGGCCGGGGCGGGGCGGGAGTCGCAGCCGACGCAACTCGCGACGACGCCGACCCGTGCGCCGGTGGATCCGTTCGCGGGCGATCCCGCGCCCTACGTCGACCCGCCGGGGACCGGCCGGGTGACGCCGGCCGCCTCGCTGGGCGGGGGAACGAACGCCTCGGCCCTGTACTCCACGCCGCAAACGCCCCCGACCGCCCGGTCGAGCGACCCGGCGGCGGAGGCGGACGTCCCCCCGCCCTGGCCGTTCCCCGCGAACGGCTGAGGCGCCGCCGGCCGCTTCAGGTCGGGAGAACCGGGCGACGGTATCCTGCCGGGCGATGAGCGCCCCCCGCCCCGCCGACGCCCGTCCGATCGCCCCCGATCCGGCCGCCCTGGCGGCGATCGCCCGGCTGCCGCTGGGCCGCCGCGGCCTGGCGGACGGCACGCTGGCCGGCGCCCACCGCGGCGGCCGGGGCGGCTTCAGCGTGGAGTTCGCCGGGCACCGCCCCTTCCAATCGGGCGACGACCCGCGGCGGATCGACTGGCGAAAACGGCGCCACGTCGCCGCGGGGCTGTCGGCGAACGAGGGCTGGTTCGTCAAACAGTTCGAGGCGGAGACCGGGCTGGCGGTGCACCTCGTCGCGGACGCGTCCGCCGGAATGGCCTACCGCGGTCCCGCGGCGGACGGCGGCCCCGGGCTGCACCCGGACAAGTGGCGCTACGCCGCGACGGCGGCGGCGACGCTGGCGGAGGCGGTCCTGCGGCGCCGCGACGCCGTCTCGCTGACCGTCTTGGGCGGGCGGCGGGCGGGCGGGAACGGGGCTCCGCTGCCGGCCTCCGCGGCGCCGGCCCACGGGGCGGCGATCTGCGAAGCGCTCACGCGGACCTCCCCCGCCGGTTCGTTCGACCTTGCCGACGCCCTCGGAGCGGCGGCCGGGCGGTGGACGCGGCGGGGCGTGGTCGTGCTGCTCTCCGACCTGCTGACGGACGCGGATCGATTGTTCGCCGCCCTGACGGACCTGCGGCGCCGCGGGCACGAGGCGGCGGTTCTGCGGACGCTGGCCCCGGCGGAGGTCACGTTCCCGTTCGAGAAGCCGCGCCGGTTTCGCTCGCTGTTCGGCGGGCCGACCGTCTCCGCGGGGGGGGCCGACGGGGGGGCCGCCTACCGGGCGGCGTTCGCGGCCCATGCGAAGGAGCTGACCGCCGCTTGCCGCCGGGGCGGCGTGCCGCTGACCGCCGCCGTCGTGGACGAACCGCTCGCGGCGGCGCTGGGACGGTTCCTCACGGACCGCGCCGGCCGGGCGTGACGCCGCGGGGACCGTGATCCGGGGCCGGGGCGGCGGGGGCGTGAGCCGTCTTGACCGGTTCGCGCGCCACGATCTAGGACCCGTTCGCCGTCGGTCGGCGCCCCGCGAAGGATCGGGATCGCTCCGCCCGTCGGTCTTCCCGCTCCCCGCACCCCGACCGGACGCGCCACGATGGCCGACGGGACCCCCGCCCCCGAATTCCCCACGGCCGACGCCCCCGCCGGCCCCGCTCCCGCCGCCGCCCCGGCGAAGAAGAAGCCCTGGGCGCTGCTGATGGGCGGTACCTTCGCCCTCGCCGCCGCCGGCGTGGGGGCGATGCAGCTGATCGATTCCGAACCCGCCAAGGCCGCGCCCAACGCCGTCGCCCCGGAGCAGGCCCCCGCGGTCGCGGACGGCTCCAAGGTGCTCGCCAAGCTGTCGGACGGCAAAAACAGCTTCAAGATCACCCAGGATCAGGTCGAGGCGGAGTGCCTGAACCGCTACGGCGTCGAGGTGCTGGAGTCCATGATCAACCGGGCCACCGTGAAGATGGCCTGCGAAGCCCGCGGCGTGTCCGTGACCGGGGCCGAGGTGAACGCGGAGATCCTCGCCGCCGCCAAGAAGTACGAGGTCGACCGTGACACCTGGCTGCGGATGCTCGAAGCCGAACGCGGCGTCACCCCGACGCAGTACGCCAACGACGTGATCTGGCCGAAGCTGGCGCTTGAGAAGCTGGCGGACACCGAGGTGACGGTCACCCCGGAGGACGTGCGGAAGGCCTTCGTCCGCACCTACGGGCCGAAGGTGAAGGCCCGGATGATCATGACGGACAACCTCCGCCGGGCTCAGGAGATCTACAGCCAGGCCGCCGCCAACCCGGAGAACTTCGGCGCCCTCGCCCGGGAGTACAGCATCGACGAGGGCAGCAAGGCCCTCGACGGCGTGATCCCGCCGATCAGCATGTACGGCTCCGAGGAGACCGCCGAGCTGGAGCGGAAGGCCTTCGGCCTGAAGGACGGCGAGATCAGCAGCATCATCCAGCTCCCGTTCCCGGGCATGCGTCGGTACGTCATCATCAAGCGTGAGGGCCTGACCGACGCCGCCTCCACCAAACTGGACGAGGTCCGCCCGCTGATCGAGGAGGAACTCCGCGAGCAGAAGGTCCAGGAGGCCGTCGCCAAGGTCTTCATGGAGATCCGCGACCGCACCGTGGTCCACAACTTCCTCACCGGCGAGGTGAAGGACCCGCGGACCGCCGCCGCCAAAACGCCGGCGACCCGCTGACCCGATCGCCCCCGGCGAAACCCCGTCGCCCCGGCCGCCCACG
>NZ_JBINJD010000340.1:0-824 GCF_043951915.1 Alienimonas sp. DA493
ACCGCCGTGATCTTCGAGTACCTCGCCGGGGCGACCAACGCCCTGGACGACTACAGCGCCTTCCTGTCGCCCGACGGGCTGGCGGCGCTGTACGGCAACATCGAGGGGAACTTCGTGGGCATCGGCATCGAGATCGAGGCGGAGCCCGGCCGCGGCCAGTTCCTCCGCAAGATCCTGCCCGGCAGCCCGGCCGAGGAGGGCGGGGCGCAGGCCGGGGAGTACATCAGCGCCGTGGGCGGGGTCGACTGCCGGGACCTCTCCACCGACGAGGCCGCCAAGCTGCTGCGGGGGCCGGAGTTCAGCGCGGTGGAGCTGGAGATCACCGGCGCCGACGGCGTCGCCCGCACCGGCCGGTTCGTCCGCCGCACCGTGGAGGTCGCCAGCGTGGAGAAGGCCGAGATGGTCGAGCCCGGCGTGGGCTACATTCGCATGGGCGGCTTCCAGGAGACGACCGCCCGCGAGATGACCGAGGCGGTCTCCGCCCTGCGGCGGCGGGGGATGACGAAGCTGATCTGGGACCTCCGCGGCAACCCCGGCGGCCTGCTGGACGCGGCGGTCGACGTGCTGGACCTGTTCGTGGACCAGGGGACGCTGGTGAGCACCCGCGGCCCCGCCGGCGGGCAGACGCAGACCTACCGGGCCCGCAACGCCGGCACGCTGACGGCCCGCGACCTGGAGCTGGTCCTGCTGGTGGACGGCGACAGCGCCAGCGCCAGCGAGATCGTCGCCGGCTGCCTGCGGGACCACGGCCGGGGGACGATCGTGGGCCGCACGACCTACGGCAAATGGAGCGTGCAGAGCATCGTCGATCTGGGCGACGCCCC
>NZ_JBINJD010000341.1:0-802 GCF_043951915.1 Alienimonas sp. DA493
GCTGGGTCGTCGAACGCACGATCGGCTGGGTGAAGGGCCTGCGGCGGCTGCGGGTGCGGTACGACCGCAAGGACGAGGCGATCGAGGCGTGGAACACGCTGGCCATGGCGGCGATCAACTTCCGTCTGTGGCGACATGCCGCCGCGGACGCCGCATGACCTCATTATATGGTTCTCTGTCCGGTTCTTATCGGTTTTGATCTTGGCTTCGGCGATCGCCTTCGTCTTCACCGGGTTGCCGACGACGACCCGCCGCACGTGCGGTCGGAACAGGTCGACCACGGTCCACGTGTTCGTCGTCGCCTCCAACGCGACCTGATCGGTTTTCTTGAGCGACTTGCGGGCGAACTCCGTCAACTCGTCGCGGAGGCACTCGACCCGATGCCGCTGGAGCACCTCGCCTTTGCGGTCGATCACGCACACCTCCATGAAGTGCTTGTGCAGGTCGACGCCCACGTATCTGATCATCGAGGAGCTCCACGGTCGGGGTAGGTTCGACGCGAGCGGACGAGACGGGCGAATCGGCAGCTACCTCTTCGAGCTCGAAGCTCAGCCGGGCGGGCCGCGGGGTGGCCAGTTAAAAAAGCGGGCTCAAGGCCCATAGGCTCGATCGGCCGGCCCCCGAGGTGAAACGCCCGCACGCGTTCGAACAGGCTGAGAAACGCGGGTCACCTCGGTCCGCGGCCCGGCAAGGGGCAGCAGACCCGAGGCGACGGGTCCGATCAACGGCTTCCAGGAGAACGCCGCGATCGGACATCCTCATACCAGTTAAAAAGAAGCCCCCCGCGTTCACGGGGGGCGTG
>NZ_JBINJD010000342.1:0-776 GCF_043951915.1 Alienimonas sp. DA493
CGAGGCCGAGGCCGCGCCGGGCGGCCTCGCCTGGGAAAAGCCGCCGTGCGGGGAGGGGGCGGACGGCGGAACGCCGTGCCGCTGGGCGGCGTTGCTGTACGGGGAGCCTTGGCGGACGAGCGGCGGGCCGACGCGGCGGGAGACGCTGCTGATCCGCGAGGGCGGGGGAGCGGGGCGGACGTACTTCCTCTCCGAGCCGCCGGAGGGGACGCCGGTCTCGACGCTGGCGGCGGTCGCCGGCGGGGTGGGGTCGCTGCGGGCCTGCCTGCGTGAGGCCCGGCGGGACGCGGGGCTGGACGGGTACGAGGTGCGGAGCTGGGACGGCTGGTATCGGCACGTGACGCTGTCGATGCTCGCCCACGCCGCCCTGACGGCGGCCCGGACGCCGGACGGGGCTCCGGAGGGGAGGCCCGCGTCCCAGACGTTCGCTGTCCGACCCGGGTGAGGCGTCCCGCCTGCGGCCGCGAGCGGGGGCGCCGGCGGATCCCGACGGACACGTCCCCGCGGAGGAGTACCGGGGGATCGCGGCTGAGAGGAAACGCGGCGTCTTCTCCGCCGATTGGGCAACGGACCCGCGGCCGCCGGGGCGGCCGCCAGGGGCGGACGACGACTCGATCGACGGAACCGACGATGCAGAACCCGGTTTCCTCACCCGAGGCGGGGGCCGGTGGGCCCGCTCGGGCGGGCCCGCTCGGAGGACTCGCGAACGCGTCGCCGGTCGCCGAGTCGCGGACGCCCCCCAGGAACCGCCGCGTCTCACCCCCGCCCGCCGGGGC
>NZ_JBINJD010000343.1:0-758 GCF_043951915.1 Alienimonas sp. DA493
AGGCCCCGCGGGGCCTCGGCGTTACGCTTGCGATCCGGGCGGAGCGGAGCGATGACGCAAACCGAGCGGGTCGCGGCCGGCGGGCCGTGGCGCGGGTGGTATCACGTGATGACGAACGTCCGCGGGGCGTGGCTGCCGGGCGATCCGCGGGGCTGGCGGAGCTACGGCCACCGGGCCCACTGCGACGGCGACTACAAGAACCCGCCCCCGCCCGACGAGCACGCCGAGCGGCTCCGTCACGCCCGAACCGCCCTCCGCGGTCCGCCGGAGTTTCTGTCCGAAACCGCCCGCACCGCCGCCTGCCTCGCGCTGGTCGAACGGCTGCTGGAATTGGGGTCGAACGTCCCGGCCCTCTGCGTGACCGACCGACACGTGCACGCCCTGGTCCGGTTCTGCAATTACGACGCCCACGGCGAGCCGATCTTGAACGCGGTCGTCCCCGGCCTGCACCCCCGCAACGCCCTGCGGGACGGCCGCGACCCGGCGCCGCGGTGCCTGTTCGGCCGGGCGAAGATGCACGCCTCCCGCGAATTGGGCGACGCGGGGCTGAAGTCCTCGAAGGCCCTCTGGGGCCGCCGATGTCACGTCAAACCGGTCTCCGGCCGGGCGCATCAATTGAACGTCTATCGCTATATCGTGAACCACCGCACGCAGGAACGGGCCGCCCTCTGGACCTTCCGCGACGGCCTGCTGCCCCCGCCGGCAGCGAAGCCCCGCTGAGAAGTTGTCCCCGTAACGCCGAGGCCCCGCGGGGCCTC
>NZ_JBINJD010000344.1:0-726 GCF_043951915.1 Alienimonas sp. DA493
CCGCTACGGAGCGTTTATCCTGCGGCGATGTCGACGCCAATCCCCTTCCGCGGGTTTGACGAGCGTGCCGACCTGCGAATCTATGAGCACGGTCTGCTGCCCCACTGGCGGCAAGACGGCTGCACCTACTTCATCACGTTCCGGCAGGCGGACGCGCTCCCGGCGGCGGTACTCCGTGAATTTGAGCACGAACGTCGGCTGTGGCTCGTCCGAAACGGCACGCCGCCGGACGGGCCGATCCCGGAAGGACCGCACCCCCTACGGACGGCTGCCGACCGACGTCGTTATCAGCGGTGGGTGGCGTGGAAACTCAACGGTCTATTGGCCGCCGGCCGCGGTTCTTGTCTGCTGCGCTCTCCGGCCCTCCGGCACGTGGTAACGCAATCCCTGCGCCACCTGGACGGGCGGCTTGCCTGGGTCGGCGACTGGGTCGTGATGCCGAACCACGTTCACGCATTGCTGACCCCGCTGCCGGGCGTGCCGTTGGAGGAGTCGCTGCATTCGCTCAAGAGTTTCACCGCCCCCCAAATCAACCGGATCGTCGGTTGTCGCGGACCGCTTTGGCAAAAAGAGACTTACGACCACATCGTCCGCAACGTGGAGCAACTCGACGCCTTCCAGAACTATATTCGCCTGAATCCGGTCAAAGCGGGACTAGGACAGGCCGAGTTCTCTCACGATACGGCTCGCTACGACCTAACCGATCCTGCCCCCCACCCGTAGCGG
>NZ_JBINJD010000345.1:0-709 GCF_043951915.1 Alienimonas sp. DA493
CCCTCGGCGGCGCCGACGGCCGGAGCTTGCGCTCCGGGCTCACCGTCGACGGCGATCTTCAACCTTGGTTCGCCGATCTTGAGACCCCGCTGCCCGACGCGGCCGGGCTGCCCGACCTCACCGCCGCGTGGCGAACGGCCGGGGCGGCGGCGGGCGTGGAATTGATCGGACTGCACGCGGACGTGCTATTCGCCCCGCGGTTCAACGCCGATCTGCAGCGGCTCGGCGGGAAGGGACGGCTGCTGACCGGGGCGTCGCTCGGCCTGTTGGCGCAGGTCTGGGATCCGGCGACGGCCCCGGCGACGCGGGTCGAGTGCGACAAGCACGGCGGCCGGAACTTCTACGCCGCGGCGCTGGCGGAGGCGTTCGACGAACTGCCGGCGATCATCCGCGAGGGGGCGGCCGGGAGCGAGTACACCCTCGGTCCCCGGGAGAACGGCCACGGCCGGCACCGGCTCGGCTTTCGTCCGAAGAACGAAGCGTTCGGCCCGGTGGCGCTGGCCTCGTTGGTCGCCAAGTTCACCCGGGAACTGCTGATGGACCGCTTCAACGCCTGGTGGGCCGACCGCGTCCCCGGCCTGCGGCCGACGGCCGGGTATCCGGTCGACGCAAATCGGTTCCGGGCCGACACCGCCGACGCCCGCGCGGCGCTGGGCGTTCCGGATGACGCGTTCTGGCGGGCGAAGTAGGGTCCGCTGTGCGGACCGCG
>NZ_JBINJD010000346.1:0-680 GCF_043951915.1 Alienimonas sp. DA493
CCTGGCCGGCGTGGCCGAGGCCCTCGACCCGCTCATCGCCGACGCCCCCCGCCGCCGCGTGCTGCGGAGCCCGCGATGAGCGGCGCCGTGCAGGAGTTGTTCGTCGCCCCCGACGGCACGGCCCGCGGCCTCTACGGCGAGCTGATCGACGCCGCCGCCCTCGGCGCCGCCGCCCTCGGCGCCGCCTCCGTCGTCCGGGCGAGCCACGTTGAACCCGCCCCCGGCGGCGGGTGGACGGCGGACCTGTCACCGGTCGGCGGGCCGACGCTCGGCCCGTTCCCCCTGCGGAGCGCCGCCCTCGCCGCGGAGGCCGACTGGCTCACCCGCCACCGCCTGACCCCGCCGGGCTGATCGCCCGGCTCCACCAACGTCTTCCCCCGAAGCGGCGGATCGGCCCAGCGCCGACCCGCCGCTTTTCCTTTTCCCCCACCCACCTCACGAACAGGAGCTTTCGACGATGCCCCAACACGAACTCAACCGCCGGATCGCCGCGGCGACCGGCGAGAGCGTCGGCGCGATCGCCCGCCTCGGCTTCCAGTTGGACGGCCCGGCCACCTTTACCCACCTCGACGACGACCTCGGCCCCATCGACTGGGACGCCGAGCAGGCCCGGCGACGGACGAACCCGGCCCGGTGCGGTCGCGGCAGGGTCGCCTTCCACTGATCGGGCGGCGACGCCC
>NZ_JBINJD010000347.1:0-666 GCF_043951915.1 Alienimonas sp. DA493
GGGGCGATGGGCCGCGTGACCGGCAGTCTCGCCTTCGTGGGCGCGGCGCGGGCGGCGTGGCTGATCTCCGACGACCCCGCCGGCCGGGGCGAGGATGCCGACCCGGAGTCGCGGGCCCGCCGCGTCGTGCTCCCCCTGAAGAACAACCTCGCGCCGGACACCGGCGGCCTGGCCTATTCCGTGAGCGGCGACCCGGCCCGCGTGGTCTGGGAGTCGGACCCGGTCTTCCTCACCGCCGACGAGGCCCTCGCCCCCCGCCGGGCCGACGGCGACGGGCCGCGGGAGAGCCCCTGCGTGGAGTGGCTCCGCGAGACGCTCGAGGCGGCCGGAGGCCGCATGCCGTCGGCGGAACTCACGGAGGCCGGCGCCGCCGCCGGTTACAGCGAATCCCAAATCAGTAGGGCGAAGAAGAAGCTTGGCGTGACGTCGGACAAGGGCGGGTTCGAGGGGGGATGGGACAGCGTGCTCCCGTCCGCCGCGGCGGCCGCCCCGGGCGGCGATTCCGACCCCCGAGCCCGCGAAGGCGTCGAAGGCGTCGGCCCCCCGGGGCCCGACGCCTTCGGCGCCTTCGGGCCGTCCGGCCGCGAGCCGGACCTCCGGCTGCCGCCGCACGACCCCTTCGGCGGCGACGGCCAGGACCCGCCGGCTTGACCGTCGGCCCCGACC
>NZ_JBINJD010000348.1:0-664 GCF_043951915.1 Alienimonas sp. DA493
TCCGCCTGCTGCCCCGGACCGACCTCCCCGCGTTCGAGCGGCGGATGACGGAACTGCAGGCGGAACTCGCCGACGCCGCCGCGGAGGTCGACCGCTGCCGCGACGAACTCGTCTCCCGGGCCCGCCGCCGACTGGGCGACCTGTTCGATCCCGCCGACTATCCCCCGAACCTCGCCCCGCTGTTCGGGCTGTCGTGGGATCTGCCCGCGGTGGAGCCGCCGGACTATCTCCGACGACTGTCGCCCCGGCTGTACCGGCAGGAGTGCGACCGCGTCCGCCAGCGGTTCGAGCAGGCCGTGCAGCTCGCCGAGCAGGCGTTCGCCCAGGAGTTGGCCCAGTTGGTCGAACACCTCCGCGAACGACTCACCGGCGGCGAGAACGGCGGCCCCAGAGTGTTCCGGGATTCCGCCGTGGAGAACCTCACGGAGTTCTTCCAGCGGTTCCGGCGCCTGAACGTGAACAGCAGCCCCGATCTCGACGCCGTGGTCGCCGAGGCGGAGGGCTTGATGCGGGGCGTGGACCCCGCGGACCTGCGGGCGAGCACCGGCGTCGGTTGGTTGCAGGACCGCGTGCGGGAGGGCCTGGCCGGCGTGGCCGAGGCCCTCGACCCGCTCATCGCCGACGCCCCCCGCCGCCGCGTGCTGCGGAGCCCGCGATGAGCGGC
>NZ_JBINJD010000349.1:0-664 GCF_043951915.1 Alienimonas sp. DA493
TCCGCCTGCTGCCCCGGACCGACCTCCCCGCGTTCGAGCGGCGGATGACGGAACTGCAGGCGGAACTCGCCGACGCCGCCGCGGAGGTCGACCGCCAACGGGACGAACTCGTCTCCCGGGCCCGCCGCCGGCTGGGCGACCTGTTCGACCCGGCCGACTACCCGCCCAGCCTCTCCCCGCTGTTCGGGCTGTCCTGGGACCTGCCCGCTATCGAACCGCCCGACTATTTGCGGCGCCTCTCGCCCCGCCTGTACCAACAGGAATGCGATCGGGTCCGGCAACGCTTCGAGCAGGCCGTGGAGCTCGCCGAGCAGGCGTTCGCCCAGGAATTGGCCCAACTGGTCGAACACCTCCGCGAACGCCTCACCGGCGGCGAGGGCGGCGGGCCGCGGGTGTTCCGAGACTCCGCCGTCGAGAACCTCACGGAGTTCTTCCAGCGGTTCCGGCGCCTGAACGTGAACAGCAGCCCCGATCTCGACGCCGTGGTCGCCGAGGCCGAGGGGCTGATGCGGGGCGTCGACCCCGCGGACCTGCGGGCGTCCACCGGCGTCGGCTGGCTGCAGGACCGGGTGCGGGAGGGCCTGGCCGGCGTGGCCGAGGCCCTCGACCCGCTCATCGCCGACGCCCCCCGCCGCCGCGTGCTGCGGAGCCCGCGATGAGCGGC
>NZ_JBINJD010000034.1:0-38167 GCF_043951915.1 Alienimonas sp. DA493
CCGAGGTCCGCATTCTCCCGGGCGAACTGGCCGGCGAGGGCGTCGGCGATCGCGGCGGTGAAGTCGACGCCGCCGAGTTGCGGGTCGCCGCCGGCAGCCCGCACCGTCACGCCGTTCGCCCCGTATTCGACGACCGCCAGGTCCAGCGTGCCGCCGCCGAGGTCGAAGACCAGCACGGTGGACTCCGCGGCGAGTTCCGTGAACCACAGGCCGCCCTCGTCGGCCGCCCCGTCTTCGGAGGCCGGGCCGGCGAGGATGTGGCAGAGGGCGGCGGCGACTGGTTCGTCGATCAGCGTGACCCGTTTCAGCCCCGCGGACTGGGCCGCGACGACGGTGCGGCGGCGCTCGGCGTCGCCGAACTGCACCGGCACGGTGATCACCGCCTCCTCGATCGCTCCGAACCGCGACCGGGCCGACCGCAGCAGTTCCCGGAGGATCAGGGCGCTGACCTCCGTCGGACTGACGGACCGGCCGTCGATTTCCCACCGCTTGTCCGGGTCGGACAGGAACCGCTTGGCTTGCTGCACGACGCGGTCGCTCGCGGAGATCGCCCGGCGGGCCGCCTCGGTGCCGACGATCGCCTGGCCGTTCGGCTCGAACAGCACGACGGACGGCGTGGCGAGCTCCCCCGCGGCGTTCGGCATGCTGACCGGATGGCCGTGCTTGTCCAGCGCCGCCAGGGAGCTGAAGGTCGTCCCCAGGTCGATGCCGATGCGGCGGACCCGCCGCTTCGAGCCCGGGGCGGTCTGGGCGGCGTCGGAACCGGCGGCGGGCATGGCGGCGGGGCGGGAACGGAGGACGGTCGGCGGTATGCTAAACCGGTTCCGATCCGTTCGCCGCCGATTTGCATGACCGCCGCCGCGACCGATCCCGCCGTTCCGCCCTCCGCCGCAGCGATCGCCCCGCCCGAGCGACCGGCAGCGTTCGGCCGGGCGGAGGCGAAGGCGATTTTCCTCGGTTGGGAGCGGCTGCGGATCGTCTTCAATCTCGTCCTCGCCGCGGTGTGCAGCCCCGTCGCGCTGTGGTGCGGACCGGAGACCTACGCCGCCCCCGCCTTCTGGGGGAACTGTTTCGCCGGGGTATTGCTGGTGAACGTGGCATACCTCGCCGGGCCGATCGCGGAGTGCGCGCTCGATCGGTTCGGCCTGCGGCACCGGGCGGTGCGGTGGACGCTGTTTCTCGGCGGACTGCTGCCGACCGCCGCCTACGTCCTCGCCGCGGTGATCGCCTTCCCCACGCAGATCGGCCCGCTGTGAACGTCGCCGCCACGCTCGCCCTGCTTGGGGCCGCGCTCGCCCAGCCTCCCGCGGACGAGCCGGCCCCTCTGCCGGAGGTCTTGGCGAAGATTGTGCCGGGGGTGCGATTCGACGACGTGCCGCTGCGGCGGGCGGCGGGCCGGCTGGCGGAGACGAACGGGGCGGCGCTGGCCTTCGTGCGGGGCGTCGATCCGACCGTGCCGGTCACGTTGGACGCGGAGAACCTGACCGTCGCCGAGGCGCTCGCCGCCGCGGCCGGGCAGGGGGGCGCCGCCGCGGTGGCGTTGGGCGGGGCGGTGTATGTGGCGTCGCCGACCACCTGCGCCGCCGCGCTGGCGATCGCCGAGGCCCGCCGGCAGGAGTTGGAGCCGACGCGGGGCGTCCGCCGGGCGCCGCGGGAACGGGCGCTGGAAGAGCGGGACGTCGCCTGGGAGGACCTGACGACGCCGCGGGCGATTCTGGAGGACGTGGCCGCTTCGGCGTCGCTGGCGATCGAGAACCCGGACGCCGTCCCGCACGACCTCTGGCCCGCCGGCCGGTTGCCCGCGGCCGACGTGCCGGCGGCGCTGGCGGCGGTCCTCGCCCCATTTGAGCTGACGTTCGTGTGGTCCGACGACCGCACCGCGGTGATGATCGAACCGCTGCCGGCGGGCTTCGCCGCGGAGCCGGCCCCGCCGCTGACGTCCTTCGCCGCCAAAACCGCCGTGGGGGAGGGCGGGGGCCCGCCGCTGGACCGGCGGAGGTTCACGCTGACGGTGCAGCGGGAGAGCGTGCGACGCATCATGGACGCGGTCGCCGGGGTCCGGTTCGAGTTCGACGAACGCCAACTGACGGCCGGCGGCGGCGACCTGGACGCCCGGGTCTCGATCGACGTGACGGAGGCGACCGCGGACGAATTCCTCACCGCCCTGTTCGCCCCGGCGGGGATCGCGTTCTCCTGGGAAGACGCCACGGTGACGCTGTTCCCGGTTCCCGCCGAGCCGCCGGTCCCGAGCGTGGAGCCCGCGGACGGGGCACGCTAGCATCGGCGCCCGGCCGGGGCCGCCTCGCGCGGCGGCCGGTCGTTCGTCCGTCGTTCTCGCCTCTTTCTGTATCGCCCGTGCCCGCCCGGAACCTGATCGTCGCCCAGTCCGGCGGCCCCTCCGCCGTCATCAACAACACCGTCCGCGGCGTCGTCGAGACGGCCCGCCAGCTGGACGAAATCGGCACGGTCTACGCCGGCCATCACGGCATTGAGGGGGTCCTCAAGGAAGAACTGATCGACCTGACGGCCCAGGACCCGGAAGAGATCGCGCTGCTGGGCACCACCCCCGCCGCCGGGGCGATCGGCACCTGCCGTTACAAGCTGAAGGACTGGCAGAACGAAGACTTCGACCGGGTGCTCGAGGTCTTCAAGGCGCACGACGTCGGTTACTTCGTGTACATCGGCGGCAACGACTCGATGGACACTGCCAACAAGGTGGCGAATCTCGCCCGGGAGCGGGGGCTGGACGTCTGCGGACTGGGCGGACCGAAGACGATCGACAACGACGTCGGCGACAGCGAGTTCAAGCTGATCGACCACACCCCCGGCTACGGCAGCACGGCCCGGTACTGGTCGAACTACATTCAGCAGGTCAACGAGGAGAACATGGGCTCCTCGCCGGCCGACCCGGTGATGATCTGTCAGGCGATGGGCCGCAAGATCGGCTACATCCCCGCCGCCGCCCGGCTGGCGGACCCGAACCGCGAGATGCCGCTGCTGATCTATCTGGCGGAGCGGAAGGTCACGATCGACCAGATCCACGAGCAGATCGCCGCGACCTGCAAGGAGCATGGTCGGGCGATCGTGGTGGTGAGCGAAGGCCTCTCCATCGAGGGACTGGAGATCCCCGAGGAGTTCATCGTCCGCGACAGCTTCGGGCACCCGACCTTCAGCAGTTCCAAGATCACCGTCGCCCAGATGCTCACCAACGAGGTGAACAAGCGGGGCCTGCCGGTGAAGGGCACCGCCCGCTGCAACGTGTCCGGCACCGACCAGCGGCACAGCATCTTCCACGCCTCCACCGTGGACCTCGCGGAGAGCTACCGGGCCGGCGAGAAGGCCGCGTTGCTCGCCGCCGCCGGGGAGCACGGTTACATGAGCACGATCCTGCGGACCGATCGCGAGAACTACTCCGTCAAGTACGACAAGGCCCCGCTGAAGGAGGTCGCCAACAGCGAGCGGCACTTCCCGTCGGAGTGGATCAGCGAGGACGGCACGGACGTGACCGACGAGTTCCTGAAGTACGTCCGCCCGCTGATCGGCGACGGCAATCCCAGCGTGCCGGTGATCGACGGCCGCATCCGCTTCGCCAAACTGGCCCGCACCTACGCGGACCAGAAGCTGGACGCCTACGTTCCCCAAGCCGATCGCCAATCTCCCCCGTCCTGACGGAGCGCCCCCATGTCTGCTCGCCAGTCGGTTCCCCCGGCGTACGCCCTCCCCCCGAGCGGCGGCCCGGCGGGCGGTCTCGGCCGCGGACTGGCGGAGGGCGACCGGGCGACGGTCGCGGGTTTCCGGGCCGAGTTGCCCCGCACCCGCTACGCCGCCCGGGCGGAGTTGCTGCGGGGGATCGTGCGGCTGAACGACCTCCCGCCGACCCCCCGCCGCAAGGCGCTGGCCGAGGCGTTGCAGGCCTGGACACGGCAGTATGAAGTGGAGACGCCGGGCGTCGTCCGGGCGACGGAGGTGCGGATTACGCTGTCCAGCCGGGACGAACTGTTCGCCGACGCCGCCCTCTACGCCCCCGCCGACGGCCGCTGCACGGCGGTGACGGAGCGGGGGACGGGGCTGCGGTTGGAGGGGCCGCCGACCGTGGTGGTCTGCGCCGCGGAGACCGACCGCGACCGCGATCTGCCGGACCGGATCGACGCCCTGCGGGAGGGCGGGGTGACGGAGTTCGTGCTCGCCGGCGCCCGCGGCGGGTTGCAGTGGTTCCGCCTGGACGACGACCCCCGCCGCCCGGACCGCGGCGACGGCTACCTCAAGAGCGCCGCCCTGCCGGGCCTGTGGCTGCCGGAGGCGGTGCTCGATCCGGACCCGGCGAAGGTGGACGTGGTCGCCGCCGTGCGGGCCGGTTGCGGCACGCTGGATCACGCGATGTACGTGAACAGCCTGTGCGGCGGAGCCGGGCGGAAGGCCCGGTGAGGGGCGGAGCGGCCGGGGGGCTCCCGCGGCCCGCTGGATGCCGACCGCGATCCCGGGTAGACCGGGCCTCTTCCGTTCCGCCGCCCACGCCCGCCCGCCAAGGGCTTAGAGGTCCGCCGCCCGATGTCCGACAATCCGCTCGACACGCAGTTCACCGCCCGCACCAAGGACTACCTCGTCGGCATCGACTCCGACGGCTGCGCGTTCGACACGATGGAACTGAAGCATAAGGAGTGCTTCATCCCGAACATCATCAAGTTTTTCGGCCTGCAGGCCTGCAGCAAATACGGCCGCGAGTGTGCGGAGTTCGTGAACCTCTACAGCAAGGAACGCGGCATCAACCGCTTCCCGGCGCTGCTGAGCGTGCTGGACTACCTCGCCGAGCGCCCGGAGGTCCGCCGCCGCGGCGTCAAGCTGCCCGAACTGAAGGGTCTGCGGGACTGGGTCGCCCGGGAGACCCGCCTGGGCAACCCCACGCTGATCGCGGAGGTCGAAGCCCACGGCGACCCCGACCTGACGCACTGCCTGCGGTGGAGCGAGCAGGTGAACCTGGACATCGACGCCATGGTTCACGGCGTCAGCCCGTACCCGATGGTGCGGGAGAGCCTGGAGAAGCTGGACCCGGTCGCGGACAAGATCGTGTGCAGCGCCACCCCCAACGCCGCCCTCCAGAAGGAGTGGGAGGAGCACGATATCGCCAAGTACGTCGAGGCGATCTGCGGGCAGGAAGCCGGCGGGAAGAAGGAGACGCTCGGCCAGGCCGCCGCCTACGGCTACGAAAAGGGCAAGGTGCTGATGATGGGCGACGCCCCCGGCGATCTGAAGGCCGCCCGCGCGGTCGGGGCGCTGTTCTACCCGATCAACCCGGGCCATGAGGAAGAGAGCTGGGAGCGGTTCCACGGCGAAGGCTGCGACCGGTTCCTCAACGGCGAATACGCCGGCGAGTACGAGGCCGAGCTGATCGCCGAGTTCCAGGCCCACCTGCCCGAAGACCCGACCTGGCCCCGCGTCGAGGGCTAATCGAAGTCAGATCGGGGGCTGCACCGTCCCGCCGACCCGACCCGCACGATCCGCGTACGCCGCTCCCGGAGCCGGCGGACGCGGATCGTGGCATGAACTCGGCGCCGCTCGCCGGTATCCTGCGCGGGCAATCCTGCAATCACGTCTTTCGTTCAGCGCAGCCCGCCCGCGTCCCGATGCCCGAACCGCAACACGACATCGCCCTGATCGGCTTGGCCGTCATGGGGCAGAACCTCGTCCTCAACATGGCCAACCACGGCCATTCCGTCGCGGTTTACAACCGGACCGCTTCGACCACCGAAGAATTCATCGCCAGCCTGCCGGGCGAGGGCGTGGACAAGGTGCACGAGGGCACCGTCGATCGGGTGAAGGGCTACAACGACCTCGGCGAGCTGTGCGCCAGCCTGAAGTCGCCCCGCAAGGTGATGATCATGGTGAAGGCCGGCCCGGCCGTGGACGCCGTGATCGAGGCCCTCAAACCGCACCTCGACGAGGGCGACGTCATCATCGACGGCGGGAACAGCTATTTCGTCGATACCAACCGCCGCTACGACGAACTCACCAAAGAGGGCTACCTGTTCGTCGGCGCCGGCGTCTCCGGCGGGGAAGAGGGCGCCCTGAAGGGCCCCAGCATCATGCCCGGCGGCTCCAAGGAGGCTTGGCCGCTGGTCAAGCCGATCATGCAGGACATCGCCGCCAAGGTCGGCCCGAACCACGACGTTCCCTGCTGCGAGTGGGTCGGCCCCGCCGGCAGCGGGCACTACGTCAAGATGGTGCACAACGGCATCGAGTACGGCGACATGCAGCTGATCTGCGAGTCGTACTTCCTGATGAAGGAGGCCCTCGGCCTCAGCAACGACGAGCTCTACGACGTGTTCGCGTCGTGGAACAAAGGCGTGCTGGCCAGCTACCTGATCGAAATCACCCGCGACATCTTCAGCGCCAAGGACCCGGAGACCGGCAAGGCGCTCGTAGACGTGATCCTCGACGTCGCCAAACAGAAGGGCACCGGCAAATGGATGGCCCAGCACGCGCTGGACCTTGGCGTGCCGACGACCCTCATCACCGAGGCCGTCTACGCCCGCTGCCTCGCCGCCCAGAAGGACGAACGGGTGCGGGCGGAAGAGGTCCTGAAAGGGCCGGGGCAGACGAAGTTCGACGGCGACCGCGACGCCTTCATCGACGCCGTCGGCGACGCGCTGTACGCCTCCAAGCTCGTCAGCTACGCCCAGGGCTACGTGCAGATGCAGGCCGCCGCCGCGGAGTTCGGCTGGGACCTGGCCTACGGCGACATCGCCCTGATGTGGCGGGGCGGGTGCATCATCCGCAGCGTGTTCCTCGACGACATCAAGGCCGCGTTCGACAAGAACCCGCAGCTCGAAAACCTGCTGCTGGACGACTTCTTCAAGACGGCCATCGACAAGTCGCAGGCCGCCTGGCGCGAGGTCGTGCGGCAGGGCGTGACCCTGGGCATCCCGATGCCCGGCTTCACCGCGGCGCTGTCCTACTACGACGGCTACCGCCGCAGTCGCCTGCCGGCGAACCTGTTGCAGGCCCAGCGGGACTATTTCGGCGCCCACACCTACCAGCGCCTCGACAAGCCCCGGGAGGAAACGTTCCACTCGGAATGGCTGGACCTCCGCAAGGACCCGGGCGAACCGGCCGAGACCCCGGAGCAGAGCTGACGGCCCGACGAGTTCCCCGCCGCCCCCCGCCCCCGACGCATCGCAGGCTCATGGCTGCTGACAGGCTGACGCCCGTGATGCGGTCGTTCCCGGGGGCGGACGGGTGAACGTCGAGTTCCTCGGCACCGGCGGGTACCACCCCGACGCCCATCGGCACACGACCTGCGTGTTGCTGCCGGATCGGGGACTCTGCATCGACGCCGGCTCCGCCTTCTTTCGGGCGCCGGAACGGTTGGCCGCCCACGGCGTGACCGAGTTGGACCTCGTGCTGACGCACGCCCACCTCGATCACGTCGTCGGCCTCACCTTCCCGTTGGCGCACATCGAACGCGGCACGCTGACCGCCGTGCGCATCCACGGCCGGCGGGAGAAGTTGGACGCGGTCCGCGAACACCTGTTCGCCCGCGATCTGTTCCCGGTCCTGCCGCCGTGCTTCACCTGGCACCCGCTGCCGGAGAAGGAGAGTGGAACGCTGCCCGTCGCCGGCGGCCGGCTGCACTTTCGGGAGCAGACGCACCCCGGCGGCAGTCTCGGATTACGGTACGAGGCGGACGGGAAGCGGTTCGTCTTCTGCACCGACACCGCCCCGCTGCCGGGGACGGCCGACTTCGCCGCGGACGCGGACCTGTTCGTCCACGAATGCAATTTCCCCGACGGCTGGGAAGACCTCGCGGAACGCACCGGGCACAGCACGCTGACGCCGGTTCTCGAATTGGCCCGGGCGGCGCGAGCGCGGCGCACCCTGCTGGTGCACGTCAGCCCCGACGCCGCCGACCCCGCCGATCCGGTCGGGCTGGGGGCGGCGACCAATCCGCCGCCGCACGTCGCCGTGGCGGTCGACGGCCTGCGGGCGGAACTGTGAGCGGGCAGGCGGGCTCGGGAGGTCGGACCGTGCGAACGTCGCGCGACGGTCGACCGGGGCCGCGGGCGCTGCGATTACTTCTTGTGACGGATCTTGGCCCGCATCCGCCGCTTTTTGCGACCGATCTTGCGACGACCTTTGCCGGACTTCTTGGTACCCATACGCGGGGGGGCTCCTTGGAGGTGAGCGGCCGAGGGGCCGCGGGGATGAAGTGGGAGTCCCGCAGTCTACGCTGATTCGACGGCCTCCGTAAACCGGCGGGGCCTCTCGCCACAGGCTGGGAGCCGCTCCCATGACGCCCGATCCGTTCGATCTCGCCGCGCGATTCGCCCCGATCCGGCCGCCCGCCGCGGCGGGTCGGGGGGAAGAGGAGGGGGGCGACGCTCCGTTCGTCGGCGAGGCCGCCTACGTCTGCGACGCCTGCGGGGAGGAGATCGTCGTGCCGATCGATCCCGCCGCCGGGGCGGAGCAGGAGTACGTCGAAGACTGCCCCGTCTGCTGTCGGCCCAACCTGCTGACGGTCTTCGTGGGACCGGACGGCGCGGCCCGTTGCTCGGCCCGACCGGAATAGCGTCGGCCGCAAGAGGTGCGAGCGGAAGCGCAACGGGCGATCGGTTGTCGGTCCCGGCGGTCCCGTTTATGCTTCGCCGCCCGCAGGCGACCGTGCGGTCGCCGTTCCGTCGTTCTTTCGTGCGTTCTTCCCCCGGCCCGACCCACGTCGGCTGACCGAACGCAACGTGGATTGTAACCATGGCCGTTCCCAAAAGGCGTACCTCGAAGGCCCGCAAGCGGAAGCGGCGGAGCCACATGAGCCGCACCGCCCCCACCGTCGCGCCGTGCAGCCAGTGCGGCACGTCGCGGCCGACGCACGTCGTCTGCCCGAACTGCGGGTTCTACATGGGGCGCACCCTCGTCGAGGCGGACGACGAGTAAGCGTCTCCCGGCGGCGCGGTCGCGTCGCCCAAGTCTGCCTCACCCGTCGTCCGCTCGCCCGGGCGGACCGTACCGTTGACGAAGGTCAGTGTGACCGATTCTCCCTCAGCCGCCGGCCCGGCTTTGCATGATCCCGCTTTCGCCCCGGGCTCGACGCCCGGGGGCGTCACCCGTGTTGCGCTCGACGCCATGGGCGGCGACGACGCGCCCGGTCCCAACCTCGACGGCGCCCGGCTGGCGCTGGCCGAGGATCCGGATCTGCATGTCGTCCTCGTCGGCGACGAGGAGGTCGTGCGGCCTGCGGTCGAGGGCGGCGACGACTTCGGCGGGCGTCTGACCTTCGAGGTCTCGCACGGGGTCGTCGGGATGGAGGAGAAGCCGACGGCTGCCCTGCGGGCGAAGCCCCGTTGCTCGATCACCGTCTGCTGGACGCTGATGGCGGAGCGGCGCGTCGACGCCGTGGTCTCCGCCGGCAACACCGGGGCCGTCGTCGCCGCGGGTCTGCGGACGCGGCTGTTCCTCAAGGGGGTGAAGCGGCCCGGCATCGCGGTCACGCTGCCGACGCTCAAGGGGCGCTCGATTCTCGTTGACGTCGGCGCCAACCCGCTCGCCAAGCCGGAGCATCTGCTTCAGTACGGCGTGATGGGCGCCGTGCTGGCCCGCGAGGTGTTGGGCGTCGAAAAGCCGCGGATCGGGCTGATGAACATCGGCTCCGAGGACGGCAAGGGGAACGAGTTGTACCGCCAGACGCACGATCTGCTGCGGTCCAGTCCGGCGACCTCCGGGAATTACGTCGGCAACGTCGAGGGGCGGGGGCTCTACCGGGGCGAGGCCGACGTGCTGGTCTGCGAGGGCTTTGTGGGGAACGTCACGCTGAAGGTCTCCGAGGGGATCGCCGAGTTCCTGATGACCGCCGCCGCCGGGCAGGTGTTGGGCGACCTCAAGCAGAACGCCGGCGCCCTCGGCGAGACCGCCCCCGCCGCGATGGCCTCCGCCCAGGCCAGCTTCGAGGCCCTCGGCAACCGGTTCCGCTACAGCAAGGTGGGCGGGGCGCCGCTGCTGGGAATCGACGGGACCTGCATCATCTCTCACGGGTCCAGCGACGCGACCGCCATTCAGAACGCTCTGGCGGCCGTCGAACTGTTCCGTCACGCCCACCTCAACGAACGCATGGCCGAGGCCCTCGCCTCGCTGCAAACCGCCCCCGCCGCCCCGCCCGCCTCCTGATGACGACCGCGCTGCTCTTTCCGGGGCAGGGAGCCCAGACCGTCGGGATGGGCGCCGCCCTCCGGGCGAACTACCCCGCCGCCGCCGAACTCTACGACCGCGCCGCCGAAGTCCTCGGCTACGACCTCGCCGCCGTTTGCGAGCACGGCCCCGAGGAGAAGCTGAACGCGACCGACGTGTCGCAGCCGTCCCTCTACGTCTCCGGCTACGCCGCCCTGGAAAAACTGAAAGCCGAGCATCCCGAGGCGCTGGAGGACGTGTCGCACGTCGCCGGTTTGAGCCTCGGCGAGTACACGGCGCTGGCCTTCGCGGAAGCGTTCGACTTCGAAGACGGCCTGCGGGTCGTGCAGGCCCGCGGCCGGGCGATGCAAGCCGCCGCGGAGGCGACCCCCTCCGGCATGGTGTCCGCCCTGATGCTGGACCGCGACGCGGTGCAGGGGGTGCGGGACGCCGCCGCCGGCGACGACGTGCTGGAACTGGCCAATTTCCTCTGCCCCGGCAATACGGTGCTCTCCGGCGAGACCGCCGCGGTCGCGCGGGCGATCGAGGAGATCGAGAAGGCCGGGGGTCGGCCGATCCCGCTGTCGGTCGCCGGGGCGTTTCACACCTCCCTGATGAAGCCCGCCGACGAGCAGCTCGCCGCGGCGCTGGACGCGGTCGAAATCCGCCCGCCGAAGGTGCCGGTGGTGTCGAACGTCGACGCCTCCCCGCACACCGATCCCGCGGAAATCCGCGATTTGCTCGTCCGCCAGGTGCTCGCGCCGGTCCGGTGGGAGGATTCGATCCGGGCGATGATGGCGGCAGGGGTGGACCGATTTTTCGAGGTGGGCACCGGCCGGGTGCTGACCGGACTGCTCAAAAGAATCGACCGTAAGATGCCCTGCACGGCCGTCGGCGACTGATTTTTTCTCCGCCGGCGGCGTCGCCGGACCGCCCCGCCCGGGAACCCGTGTCCGCGGGGGCGTTGCGGTAGACACCCTTTCGCGGCACGGTTAGAACCTGACCGGTCGGCGGCGTATGGTGTGGGCTCCGAAGAGCTCACCCGGCGCATCCGCCGACTTTCACCTGCCGGCGGCCGTGAGCGGTTCCGGCTCCCGACGTACATCACTGCCGCCCTACCATTGCCGTCTCTGGGCGGCGACCCGAGGATTACCCGTGGCTGCCGAAGCGACCGAAGAAAAAGTCATCCAGATCGTCTCCGACCAGCTCGGCGTGCCGGTCGAAGAGGTCTCCCGCGAAAGCAAATTCGTCGACGACCTGAAGGCCGACAGCCTGGACCTGGTCGAGCTGGGGATGGAGTTCGAAGACACCTTCGACATCACCATCCCGGACGAGGATTACGAGAAGATTCAGACCGTCGGCGACGCCGTCGACTACATCGAACAGCGTCAGTCCGAGGGCTGAGCCCCCGGGCTCCGCCGCCCGTGCGGGGATGTCGCCCGCGTCGGGTTCCCCGTCGTTCCGTTCCGTCCGCCGGCTGTCTCGAGCCGGCGCGACGCCCCGCCGTGAGTGAGATTCCCTCCGTGAGTAGCGATCGGGTGACCCGTTCGACCGAACTACGCCGCGTCGCCGTCACCGGCGGTTCGGTCATCTCCACGCTCGGGCACTCCCGCCAGGAGTTCTGGGAACGCTGCGCCGCCGGCAAAAGCGGCGTGTCGCGGATCGGTCGGTTCGTGCCGGACGAGTTCAAGGTTCACTTCGCTGGCGAGGTCAAGGACTTCGACGCCGCCGCGATGGTGGACGTGCCGGAGAAGGAACTGCGGCGGATGGACCGGTTCGTCCAGTTCGCCGTGGTCGCCGCCGACCGGGCCATTAAGGAGGCCGGGCTCGACGCGGAGGAGGGCGACCCCACCCGCCGCGGCGTGCTGGTCGGCAGCGGGATCGGCGGCCTGCACGAGATCGAGGAGCAGCACCGCACCCTGTTCGAACGCGGCCCTCGCCGGGTCAGCCCGTTCATGATTCCCAAGCTGATGGTCAACGCCGCCAGCGGGAATATCTCCTACCTGTACAACCTCAAGGGGCCGAACAGCGCCGTGGCTACGGCCTGCGCCAGCGCCACCAACGCCATCGGCGACGCCTTCCGGCTGATCCAGCACGGGCAGGCGGACGTGATGGTGACGGGCGGCAGCGAGGCGGCCATCACCCCGATGGGCGTTTCCGGCTTCGCCCGGATGAACGCCCTCTCCAACCGCAACGACGCCCCCGCGCTCGCCTCCCGGCCCTTCGATAAGGACCGCGACGGTTTTGTGCTCGGCGAGGGCGCCGGGATCATGATCCTGGAGGACTGGGAGCACGCCCTCAAACGCGGCGCGACGATCCTGGCGGAGGTGCTCGGCTACGGCATGAGCAGCGACGCCTACCACATGACCGCCCCCGACCCCGAGGGCCGCGGCGCCGGCCGGGCGATGAAGTTCGCCATCTCCGACGCCGGGCTGAACGTCGATGAGATTCAGTACGTGAACGCCCACGGCACCAGCACCCCGCTGGGCGACAAGGCGGAGACCGCGGCGATCAAGACGGTGTTCGGCGACCACGCCAAAAAGCTGGCCGTCAGCAGCACCAAGTCGCAGATCGGCCACCTGCTCGGCGCCAGCGGCGGCGTCGAAACGATCGCCTGCCTGATGGCCCTCACTGAGCAGGCCGCTCCGCCGACGATCAACCTCGACGAGCCCGGCGAGGGCTGCGATCTGGATTACGTCCCCCACGAGGCGCGGCCGATGCCGATCAAGGCCGTGCTGAACAACTCCTTCGGCTTCGGCGGCCACAACGCCTGCCTGGTGTTGGGGAAGGCGTGAAGCGGACGCTGCGATTCGCGGCTTGGGGCTGCGTTCTCGGCGTGGGCTCCTTCGTCGCCCTCTTCCTCCTCCTTCCCGCCTACACGCGGCCCCAACACGTCGAACTGGGGCTCGCATTCCACGTCGTGTCCGGCACGACGATCGGCCTCGTCGCCGGGGTCGCCGCTGAGGTCGCGGCTCTCCGGCGGGGCGGCCCGGTCGGGCCCCGCAGCAGCACGCCACGGACTGACGTTGACCGCCCGGCGACTCGCGCCGATGCTTCGACCCCTGCCGGCACCGACTGAACCGTCCTGATGAGCGCCTCGACCCCAGCTAACAACGGCTCCCGCCGCCGCGTCGTCATCACCGGGATCGGGGTGGTTAGCCCGCTGGGCATTGGCGTGGAGCCGTTTCTGGAAGCCTTGAAGGCTAAACGCAGCGGCGTGGGCGTCGTCACCGACGTGATGGACGCCTCCGCCGCCCCGGGCAACGTCGGCGGGGAGATCCCGGACTTCGACGACGGCGTCACCAAGGAGGCGATGCCCAAGAAGCAGCGCAAGTTCATCAAGGTGATGTGCCGGGAGATCGAACTCGGCGTCGTCTCCGCGATGCACGCCGTGCAGCACAGCGGGCTGGACCTCGACGCCCTCGACCGCAGCCGGATGGGCGTCGACTTCGGGGCGAACCTGATGTTCACGCCGCCGGAGGTGCTGGCGGACGCCGTCGCCGCCTGCGCCGAACCGCTGCCCCCCGACTCCGCGGAGCCGCGCCGGTTCCAGTTCGAACGCTGGGGCCAGAAGGGCATGAAGATGCTGGAGCCGCTCTGGCTCCTCAGGTACTTGCCGAACATGCCTGCCTGCCACATCGGCATCGCCCTGGACGCCCGCGGGCCGAGCAACTCCCTCACGATGGGCGGGGCGAGCGGCAACTCGGCCCTCTCCGAGGCCGCCCGCATCATCGAACGCGGCCGGGCCGACGTGATGGTGGCCGGCACCACCGGCACGCACCTGCACCCGGTTCGCACGATCAACCTCGGCCTGTTCGGCGAACTGGCCGACGGCGACGGCCCCCCCGGGACCTGGTGCAAACCGTACGACGCCGGCCGCCGCGGCCAGGTCGTCGGCGAGGCGGCCTGCACGGTGATTTTGGAAGAGCGCGAACACGCCGAGGCCCGCGGCGCGACGATCCTCGGCGAATTGCTCGGCTTCGGCTCCGCCTGCGTCTCGCAGCTGGACGCCACCGGCCGGCTCGGGGAGGCGGTGGTCGTCGCCGGCCGGGCGGCGCTGCGGGACGCGGGACTTTCCCCCGCCGATCTCGGCCACATCAACGGCCACGGCGTCGCCACCCGGGACTCGGACGCCGAGGAGTGCCGCGGCTACGCCAAGCTGCTGGAGGGAGCCCCGGTGCCAATCACCGGCCTGAAGGGCTTCACCGGCAACGCCGGCTCCGGCAGCGGGGTGCAGGAACTCGCCGCCAGCCTGTTGATGCTCCGCGAGGGCCTCATCCCGGTCTGTCTGAACCACGAATTCGCGGACGCCGACCTCGGCGATCTGCAGTTTGTCAGCGGCGATCACCGTCCGCACGAGGGGAAGACCGTGTTCCTGAATCTGAACGGCACCCGCGGCGGTCAGGCGAGCGCCGCGATCGTGCGGGCGGAGTAGCCGCCGGACCGGTCACCGGTCCCGATCGCGGCGGCGTTCCTCATCGTCGCGGGGCGGCCGGAGCCGGTCGTCGTCTCGGGCGCCGCGATCACGGTCCCGCAGCACGTCGGGCAGTCGATCGCCGGGGGAACTCTCCGGCGCCTCGAAGGGAACCGGACGCCGGGGGATGCCCGGCCCGCCGCGGCCCGTGCGGACGTCGACGTTGAGCAGTTGCCGGTTCCGCACGTTCTGGACGAGCAGCGTCACCTCGCCGCGTCGATCGGCCCGGCGGCGAATCTCCCGGCCCAGCGGGTACAGCCGGCCCCGCACGTAGCCGACCTGAAAGCCGTCCACCGTGATGATGCGGTCGCCCCGCTCCAGCCCCACCCGGGCCGCCGGGCTGCCGGGGATCACGCCGGTGACGGCGACGCCCTCGCTGGTGTTGTAGGCGTAGACGCCCAACGCGTAGTCCCCGCGGTCCGGCGGGACGAGCTGCGGTTCGAGCCGGCCGTCCCGAGCGCGGCGGTCGGGGCGGCCGTCGCGTTGCCGCTGGGCGGCGGGGGCGTCGGGCATGCCGTCCAACGTGCCGCGGTCGCTGCCGTCCTCGGGGGCCTCGCCGCCTTCGCGGGTGCGGAGCGGCCCGGGCGCCGGCGGGTCGGCCGGCGCCGCCTCCTCCTGGGGAGCGAGCGGCGTCGAAAGGACGGCGACGAGCAGCGGGGCGAACATGGGAGCGGCTTCCGGCAGGGGCGTCGAGCGGCGAGTCTCTCACCGTAAGCAGCCCCCGGCCATCGCTCCTGGGGTCTCCTCGCGGCCGCGGGGCGGGTGATCTCCCGACAGCGGGGCCCGTCGGGGCGCGATCCCCCGCGCGCGGAGCTTCTGGAGGCGGAGCGGTCGGGGGCGAATCCTCCGGGGCCGGACGGTTGGGGGGCTCACCGTTGCCGGGCCGACCGTCGGCGCCCATCCTGACGGGTCGCCACGGTGCGTCGGTCGTCGGTCTGCCGATCGTCTGCGCACAGAACGTTCGAATCCCGTTCGTCCGCGGCCTTCCGTTTCAACCCCAATCTCTCACGCGCCCGCTATGCCTGCGTCCGTCACCTTCAAAGGCGATCCCGTCACCCTCTCCGGCCCCGAACTGAAGGTCGGGGATAAGGCTCCGGACTTCACCCTGCAGGCCGCCGACCTGAGCGACGTGACGCTCTCCACCGACGCCGGCAAGAGCCGCATCGTCGCCGTCGTGCCCAGCCTGGACACCAGCGTGTGCAGCAAGGAGACCAAGACCTTCAACGACGCGGCGAAGAGTGACTCCGGCCTGACGATCTACTCCGTCAGCGCCGACCTGCCGTTCGCCCTGAAGCGCTGGTGCGCCGCCGAGGGCGTGGAGAGCGTCAAAGCGTTGTCCGACCACCGCACTGCCGGCTTCGGCGAAGCGTACGGCGTGAAGATCAGCGGCGGCCCGCTGGATCGCGTCCTCTGCCGGGCGGTGTTCGTGATCGGCCCGGACGACACCCTCAAGCACGTCGAGTACTGCTCCGAGATCGCCGAGGAGCCGAACTACGACGCCGCCATCGCCGCCGCGAAGGGGTGACGCGGGGAAATTCCAAGACCAAGAACTCAAGAACCAAACGACCGCCCGGTCGTCGCAAATTGGTTCTTGGATTCTTGGTCTTGAGGCTTTTTAGAACAGGTTTCCGCCGTCAGGCGAACGGTCCAATCCCAGGTGCTCCCACGCCCGGATCGTGGCGACGCGGCCGCGGCTGGTGCGCTGCATCAGGCCGCAGCGGAGCAGGTAGGGTTCGACCTCGTCCTCCAGCGTGTCGGTCGGCACGCTGAGGGCGTGGGAGAGCGTGGAGAGCCCCACCGGCCCGCCGGCGAAGGCCTCGATGATCGTCCGCAGGTAGCGGCGGTCCTGGCCCTCCAGGCCGAGGGCGTCCACCTCCCGCATCTCCAGCGCCCGGGCGGCGAGCGTCGGGGTGAGGGCGCCGCGTTCGGAGTGCACCTGGGCGAAGTCCCGGCACCACCGCAGCAGGTTGTTCGCCTTCCGCGGCGTGCCGCGGGACCGGCGGGCGAGTTGCTCCGCGGCGTCGCCCTCGCAGGTCAGGCCGAGCTTCGCCGCGTTCCGGCGGACGATCTCGGCCAGGTCCTTCTCCTCGTAGTATTCGACCCGCTCGTGGTTCACGAAGCGGTCCCGCAGCGGGGCCGTCAGCATGCCGCTGCGCGTCGTGGCGCCGATCACGGTGAACGGCTCGATGTTCAAACTCACCGTGCGGGCGCCGGTGCCCTCGCCCATCACGATGTCGACGCGGAAGTCTTCCATCGCCGGGTAGAGGTACTCCTCGACGGCCGGCGGCAGCCGGTGGATCTCGTCGATGAACAGCACCGAGCCCCGCGTGGCGCAGGTGAGGTAGGCGACCAGATCGTGCGGGGCCCGCAGGGCCGGGCCGCTGGTGTACTGGATGTCCCCGGGGCCGCCGTCGGTCGCCAGCTCCCGCGGGACGACCGTGGCGAGCGTCGTTTTGCCCAGCCCCGGCGGACCGTCGAGGAGCAGGTGGCCCAGCGGTTCGCCCCGGCGGCGGGCGGCGTCCAGAGTGATGCCCAATCGTTCGACCACCTTCCGCTGGCCGACGACCTCCGAGAGCCGGCGGGGGCGCAGGCTGTTCTCGAACTCCGCGTCCGGGGTGCCGGGGGCCGGCGTGTCGTCCGGTTCGCCGCGTTCCCGCCGCGGGGCGGGGCGGGGCGGGGGCGACGCCTCGTCCCGCGGGCCGTCGTCGTCGCTGCGGTAGGTGGGTTGGCGGGCCATCCGGGCCTTGGGAGACGAGGGAACCGTCAGGGCCGCCCGCACCGCGGCGGACGGACGGGCGGTGCGGCGACTGCGGATCATGGCGGCGGGGTCGGCCGGCGAGGGGATCATCGGCGGGCGGCGGCGGAGCGTCCAGCGGGGACGCCCGGAACGCCTCACTTTAGTGGTCCCGCGTACACCGTCAATGGGCCGCCGCCGGGCTCCGCTCCCGCGACGGGCCGGCGGCGTGGTTCCCGCTGATCTGCTCGTACGCCGCCACGTTCAGGGCGCTGACGTAGGGAATCGCCAGCAACAGGCCGAGCCCGCAGGGGATCGCCGCGACGGCCATGATCACCCCCTGCAAAATCGAGAGCCCCGCCAGCGCCCACCGGCTGCCGCGGGCGGTCTCCCACGCGGCGGACAGCGGCGTCAGACCGCTCATCTTGTAGTCCACGCAGAGGAACAGGTACGGCCAGAACAGCACGGCCAAGACGAACTGCAGCAGCCCCAGCGCCCCGGTGACCGCGGTCCAGGCAGGATCGAAGTCGAACCCCGGCCCGGCGGGGCCCGGTTGGACCATGGCCGGAAACCCGAGGGCCTGCGCCCCGCCGTCGCCGGCCGACGCCACCGCCCAGGCGAGGTTGCTGGGCAGGGAGGTCATCAGCGTGTAGACGACGGTGGTGAGCGCCGCGCTCGCCCAGACGCCGCGCTCGGCGAACAGGTCCTCAATCGACGCTCGGCCGCGGCGGGCCAAATTGATCCGCAGCCGCACGTAGCCGGCGAGCAGGAACGAGAGCACCGCGATCGCCGCCAACTGGCCGACCTGGTTCACCCCGGTCATCACGAGGGCGGACCCGACGTCCGGCCGGCGGGGGGCGCCGGCCATCGCGTCGGCGAACTGCCCGCCGGCGGCCATGCCGACGAACTGGAACGGCATACCGATCAGGCACCCGCCGAGCAGCATCAGCGCCCCGGTCAGCAGAGCCCCGCCGAGCAACAGGCCGAGGTGCTCGCCGAACAGCCGGTTCCCCTCGCGGAACGTTTCCCCCAACGAAACCGTCCCCACCCGCCGCCGGAAGCGCCCGCCGGCCGCGGCCCGTTCGGACGGGGCCGACTGCGGCAAACGTTCCCCGCAGACGGCGCAGTGGACGGCGCCGGCGGAGTTCTCCGCTCCGCACATCGGGCAGGCGGTCGTCCGCGGGGCGGCCGGCGCCGCGGGCGGCGGCGGGGGGGCGACGCCGGTGTCCGGTACGGTGACGGGGTCGCCGCACTGCGGGCAGGCGGTCGTCTGTCCGACGCGGCTCCGCAGCGTCCGCAGCTCCTTCCCGCAGGTCGCGCAGCGGAACAGCACCCGGTCTCCCTCCACCCGCGGCGCCTCGGGGTCGGGGGCGGCGTCACGGGGGTCGTCGGCGGACATCGGCGGCGGGGCGGACGGGACGAGGGAGAACGGGGCACGATCCCCCGCCGCGAACGCCGCGACAACGATCCCGGATCACGCCGCCCCGATCCTGGCCGCGATCGGCGCTCAGCCGACCTCCAGGTCCAGCGGCGCCGGTTCCTCCCGGTCTGCCCCGCTGTGGGCGAGGCGGTCGTAGACGTGGGCGATTAACAGACCGGCCATCGGCCCGGTGACCGGCAGCGTCAGCGGGCACAGCCAGAGCCCAATCTCCGGTAGGCCGACCAGCGCCGGCAATCCGCCCGCCACCAGGGCGACGGCGCTCACCAGTCCGATCGCAACGTAGCCGCCCCAATGTCCACGCGGCAGGTGTAGGCAGGCCTTCAGCGGGCGGACGTGGCGAAGGTGCGGCCGGTCGACGATGAGGAACGGCAGCGGCCAGAACAGCAGCCAGGCGATCAACGCGGGCAGGGCGATCGCCGCAATCCAACAGGTCTGAACGACGTCGTACGACCCGGTCGCCCGTCGCAGGTCCGACTCCACCGCATCCATCACGAACAGCGCCGCCACCGCCTGACCGCCGAACGCCAACAGCACGAGCCCCCCGCACAGCAGCATGCGGCGGCGGCCGCGGGCCCGCCACAGCGGGGCGAACCGGGAGCCCTCTCCGCTACGACCGCCCCGCGGCAGGACGCGTCGCACCGCCGCGAGGTGCAGGTTCGCCAGCCCCAGCGGCGCCGCGGCGTTCACCGGCAGGGCCGCCAACGCCCCGATCCCGTAACCGAGAAAGAACCCCCACACGGCCCCTTCGCCCCGCCACCCGTCGAGTGCCCCGCCGAGGTACACCCCGCCGACGCCGAGGAGCACCTGGCTGACGAACAGCATGATCCACAGCAGTTCCGCCGCCAGCGCGCTCAGCCCCAGTAACCACCAGTGCCGGGCGAGGTCGCGGGCGGCGTCTTTCACGATCGCCCCCAGCGTCGCGTCGGCGGCGCCGGACCGGGGACTCCGCGGGGCGGCACTGTCGAGGTCGTCCGTCAGCGGGCCCAGCAGTTCGCCGCAGGCGGGGCAGGCGGGGGCGTCCACGGCGACCGGCTCCCCGCAATTCGGGCAACGCGGCCCGGCGGCTTGGCCGCTGGCGGCAAGCACGTTCGCCTCGCCGCACTGCGGGCAGACGACCGTCCCGCCCTGCGGCGGCGCCTCCAGGTCCCGCCGACAGACGACGCAGGGGACGGTCGCGGGGGCGGCGGTCATGGCGGAGAAGGGAACCGGACGACGGCGGACGCCTAGATGACGCCTTCGGGATCCAGCACGCGGGGGCCGTGGGCGTCGGCGTCCGCGCGGTCGAAGCGGTCGTAGGCGTGGGCGAGCATCAACCCGGCCAGCGGCCCCGTGAACAGCAGGCCGACGCCGCAGAGCAGATACCCGACCATCAGGAGCCCGTACGCCGCCGCCCCGACCGCCAGGTACCCGCCCCACGATCCGCCCGGCAAGCGGACCGCCGCCGCCAGCGGCCGCACGTGCCCGAGGTCCGGCCGGTCCAAGCACAGAAACGGCACCGGCCAGAACAGCAGGAACGTGCCCAGCCCGACCACGAACGGCACCAGGTAGAGGCCGATCAGCCCCGCGGCCGCGAAGGCGTCGCCCCCGCCGACGGCCGCCCCGATGCCGAACAGCGCGACCGACGGGAGGTAGGACAAGACGACGTTGAAGACGCCGACGATCAGCCCGCACAAAATCATCCGCCACAGGCCGGGGGAGCGGAACAGCGTGCCGAGTTCCGGCCGGGTGCGGACCGCCTCCAGGTGCATCCCGGCCAGACCGAGCGTCAGCCAACTGCTGACGGCCGTAATCGTCCCGAACAGCACGAAGAACCAGGCGACCGCCATCACGACGAGCAACGCCTCCGAGCCGGCGCCCCCGCCGCCCGCGGCCATGCCGGCGAACATCACGACGAACATCCCGACGTAGAGCGTGAATCCCACCCCCATCAGAATCGACAGCGACAGCAGCACGGCGGCCAGCAGGACGCCGAAGTGCTCCTTCCAGTCCTCAAAGGCGACGTGCCAGACGCTGCCGAGCGTGACCTCGGTCGGCCCTTCGCTCCCCTCGGCCCAGCGGCGACCGGCCGACAGGTCGTTCAGGTCGCCCAGCAGTTCGCCGCAGGAGGGGCAGGCGGCGGCGTCCGGGCTGACCCGTTCCCCGCAGACCGGGCAGACGACGGCCTCTGCAACGTCGTCCCGCGGCTCCGCCGGCGGGCGGTCCGGCACCCGCACTCGGTCGCCGCACTGCGGGCAGTCGGCCTCCGCCCCGGCTTTGCTGAGCGGGGCCCGCAGCGACTTCCCGCAGGTCTCGCAGTGGAACTCGATGCGGTCGTCGGCCACGGTCCAGGGCTCCGGCAGCGGGAAGAGTGGAAACGGAGCGGCGACCGGACGATGTCCCAACCGCGTCCCCGCCACAACCGATCGACGGCCGCCGGCGGTTCACGTCACTCGTCCCCCGCCTCCTCCGCGGCGGCGGCGTCGAGCCGGGCGATGCGGTCGTGGGCGTGGGCGAGCAACAGGAACGCCGGCGGCGCCGTGAATGGCCAGAGAAGAACCGTCGCTCCCACGGTGTAGAACGGCACCGGCGTGTTCGGCGCCAGGAGCATCCCGCCGAAGAACAGCCCCAGCGGCCACGCGAGCAGCGCGTAGGCCAGCAGCCCGGCGGCGGTCGCCTCGAACCGCACCCCCTCGACGAACCGCCACGCTGCCGCGAGCGGCCGCAGCCCGGTCAGGTCGTCGCGGTCGCGGATGAGATATGGAGTCGGCCAGAGGAGGGCGAACTGAGCCGCGGGAACGACCGCCGCCGCGAGCCCCGCGGCGACCGCGCACGTCCTCTGATCCACCCCAGTCCAGTCCGAGGCGAACAGCGGCAGGAGGACGCAGGTCGCCGTGACGAGCACCGGCGGGATCCCGCACGCCGCGAAGCGGCCGCCCCACGCGGCGAACAGAAATCGGGAACGCCCCGCCGGGGTGGCGGCGCCACGGGCAATTCGGACCGCGTGATCGACCAACCCGGCGACGGTGCGAAAGCCCACCGCCGAAACGCCCACGCCCCACAGCGTACCGACGGCCAGGGCCGTTGCCGGCGAGAAGCGGACGTCGCGGGTCGTCAGCAACAGGGCCAACAGGACCAACAGCGCGAACGACCACCCGCCGGTCAGCAGAACCGCGGCGAGGGTCGTCAGGGCGAAGCCGGGCAGGCGTTCGCGGTAGCTCGACCACATTGCCGCCGCCAGTGCCCCGAGCGTCAGGTTCGTCGGCCCGTCGGGGGCGATGACGGCGGCGCCGTCGGTGGCATACGCGGCCGTCCCGCACCGCAGGCAGTACTGCTCGCCGCCGAGCTCCGCAGGCCGGAACGTCAGTCCGCAGGCGTCGCAGAGGTACTCAGTGCGGCCGGGCTCGCTCACCCGACCTCGTAGCCGTCCGGCAGGTTGAAGTTCGCGGAGACGGATTGGACGTCGTCGTTGTCCTCCAGCTCCTCCATGAGCCGGAGCACCTGCCCAGCGGTGTCGTTGTCGAGGTCGACGTAATTCTGCGGCACGCGGGTCACCTCCGCATTGTCCGGCTCGATGCCGGCTTCCTTGAGGGCCGCGGCGACGGCGTCGAAGTCGGTCGGCGGGCAGAGCACCTCGAACACCGCGTCCTCATCGCTGCCCTCGCGCTTCACGTCCTCGGCCCCGGCCTCCAGGGCGACCTCGAACAGCGTCTCCTCGTCCGTCGCCGAGGCGGGGATCGTGAAGACGCCCTTCTGGTCGAACAGGTAGGCCACGCAGCCGGTCGTGCCGAGGCTGCCGCCGAAGCGGTCGAACGTCTTGCGGATCTCGCCGGCGGTGCGGTTGCGGTTGTCGGTGAGAATGTCGCACAGCACGGCGACCCCGCCGGGGGCGTAGCCCTCGTAGATCACCTCGTCGAAGCTCTCGCCGGTGTCGAGCTCCCCGGCGCCCTTCTTGACGGCCCGCTCGATGTTGTCCTTCGGCATCGACACGGCTTTCGCCTTATCGATCGCGTACCGCAGCCGGAGGTTCATGTCCGGGTCCGGCCCGCCGCTGCGGGCGGCGACGATGATCAGCCGGCTCAGCTTGCCGAACAGCTTGCCCCGCTTTTTGTCGACGATCCCCTTGGATCGCTGGATGTTCGCCCAGTGGGAGTGACCGGCCATTTCGAAACGGGAACGTCTGCTGTCGGAAAAACGTACGGGGGCCGGGCAGGATAGCGGGCGGCGGCCGAGTTAGCCGCTCTCTTCAGGAGAGCGGCTCACCCAACCGCGTCATTCCCGCCCGAGCTTCTGCTTGAGGGCGCGGATCATCTCCTCGTCCTTCTCCTCGGCGGTGTTGGCCCGCTGAAGCGCGGCCCTCCAGGCGTCGCGGGCCTGCTCCGGCTCGCCCAGGGCGGCCCAGAGGTCCCCAAGGTGGCTCCAGATCGTGCCGTCGCCCTCGCGGTCCTGCTCGGCGGCCAGCTTCGCGGCCCGCTCCAGCGGCTCCCGGGCCTCCTGCGGCTTGCCCCGCTTGAGCAGCACCCAGCCGAGCGAATCGAGGAACGCCGCGTTGTCCGGCTCCGCGGCGACGGCGGCCCGGATCATCCGCTCCGCCCGCGGCAGGTTCATCCCGCGGTCCGCCCAGAGGTAACCGAGGTCGTTCAGGATGCCCGGATCGTCCGGGGTGATGCTCAGCTGCCGTTCCAGCACCGCGGCGCCCCGTTCGTAGTCGCCCCGCCGCACCAGCAGGGCGGAGAGCAGCGATCGGGCCTGCTTACCGAGCTCCCCGCCGCCGTTCGGCAGCGAGTCGGCGATCTTGAGCGTCCGTTCCAGCTCCTCGATCGCCGCGTCGCGATCGCCGTCGGCAAAGCGGGCGATCGCCGCCTGGTAGGCGAAGAAGGGATTCTCCGGGGAGAGCGCCTCCGCCTTCCGCAGCGTCTCGACCGCGGCGTCGGCGTCGCCGGCCTGCCGATACAGCTGGGCCCGGACCGTCAGGAACTCCGCCCGCCGGGCGCCGAGGTCCGGGTCGTCCAGCCCCTCGTCCGCCAACGCCTCGTCGGCCACGGCCGCGGCCCGCTCCTCCTGCTCCAGGTCGTTCAGCACGCTGATGAGGGTGAGGAAGACGTCGAACCGCCGGCTGCGGTCCCGCTCCAGGGCGCTGCGGAGCCCCGCCTCGACCTCCTCCGCCCGGCCGGCGGCCGCGGCGAGCTGAGCCCGCGTGACCTCCCGGGCCAGGGCGACGCCGCCGTCGTCCTCGTCCTTCGGCGCGGGATCGGCCGGCGGCACGGCGCTCAGCACGGCGTCGCGGAACGCCTCGTCCCGGGCGGCCCGGACGGGTTCCACGTCGGTGTTCTCCAGCCCCGCGGCTTTGGCCCGGGCGACGGCGTCCAACCAGCCGACGGGGTCGCCGCGGAGCCGCCGCACGGTGCTCAGCGGCAGCCAGACGGTCTCGTTCTCCTCGACCAGCGCCTCCAGTTCCTCCTCGGCCCGCGCCAGATCGCCGGCGTCGGCCCGGGCGGCGGCGAGACTCACCGCCACCGCCACGTTCTCCGGGAACTGCTCGTGCAGGGCGGCGAGCCGGTCGACGATCTCGCCCTTCCGGTCCAGGTCCTGCAACGCTTTCTGGATCACCAGCGCGGCGGCCGCGATCGCGTCGTCGGCTTCGTCCGGAACGTCGGCGAGGAGCTTGTCGATCTCCGTCAACGCCTGCTCCGGCTCGCCGGACGCGACGAGCACCGTCGCCAGTTGCACCCGGGCGGCGGGCTCCTCCGGGGTGTCCACAACGCTGCCGGGGGCGCCGGCCTCCAGCGCGAGCGCCAGCCGAAAGGCCTCCGCCGCGTCGGCGTTTCGGCCGACGCCGGTGAGCACCCGCGCGGCGACGAGCGGGGCGGTGCGGGCGTCGCTCAGCAGGGCGGCGCGGGTCCGGAAGTCGAGCCCGCCCTCAGCGCCGCTCATCAGCGGGATCAGGCGGGCGTAGGCCTCGGCGGCGTCCTCGAACTGCCGCAGTCCGGCGCTGAGCACCGCGAACCCCCGCAGCACCTCGGCGGCCTCCGGGCCGGCCTTCGGCAGGTCCGGGGAGAGGGCGGCCCGCTTCAGGTACTTCTGCGCCTCCGCGGCGTCGCCGGCGCCCAGCTTCAGTTGGGCCAGCGTCCGGGCGAGTTGCCAGTCGTTCGGCAGCCGGTCGGACAGCTCCGCGGCGACCTCAGCGCCCAGGTCGTTCCGTCCCAGTTCGAACGCCACCGCGACGACCGACCGCAGAACCTCCGCAGAGTCCGGGGCGAGTTCGCGGGCGGCGAGGAACGCCTCCAGGGCGGCCTCCGGGTCGCCGTCGCGGAGCAGGAACTGACCGGTGAGGAACCGGGCCGTCGCCTCCACCGCCTCGTCGCCTGTCTCGTCACGGGGCCGCAGCGGCTCGGTCGGCGCGGGCGGGGCCTCCGCCGGGCCGACGGTCAGGGCCGCGGCGGCCTCCGCGGGGGAGGGCGTCGCCGCGGCGGACGGGACGGGTTCCGGCAGCGCCTCCTGGGCCCCCAGCGGAGCGGCCGACGAGCCGAGGAGCCACAGCAGGCCCGCGGCCAGCGGGGCCGCGGAGGGGCGGGCGGTCGTCATCGGTGCGGCTCCCGGGAGGGTGGCGGCGGGCGAGGGGGTCAGCTTTTGGCGGACGATTTCGCGGCGGCCTTCGCCGGTTTCTTCGCCTTGGAGGACGATTTTGACGACTTGGCCGTCGATTTGGACCCGTCCGCCTTCTTGGCGCTCGCTTTCGACGTCTCCTCCGCGTCCTCGGCGGAGGTTTTGGCCGCCTTCGACTTGGCGGCGGCCTTCGGCTTGGCCGCCTTTTTCTTCGTCGGCGGCAGCCCGGCCAACGGATCGGCCAGCGTCTTCTTCAACCGCTCGGCGGCGTCCGCCGGGTTGTAGCCGCCGTCGGGGATCGCCCACTTTTTGCCGAACAGGTCCTTGAACCGCTCGTCCGTGGCGAAGGCCCGCAGCAGGTGGTTGAACTCCGGGGCGTCCGCTTTGCGGATCGCGCTCTTGAGCGAGTCGGCGATCTCCGCCTCGTCGATCTCGCCGGTCTCCTCGTCCCCCTCGGCCAGCCCCAGCCAGACCGCCGCCCGCCCGGTGGTGCCGTCCACCGGCACCGCGTGGCCGCTGAGGGCGTGTTGCAGGGTGTATTGCCGGCTGAAGGTGGACAGGTCGCGGATGCCCTCCAGCGTTTTCTGAGCCTGCTCCAGGGTCTTCTTGCGGATCGGCTCCAGCGTGAAGGTGTAGCCGTCCTCGAACACCGTTTGCAGCACCGTGCGGATGCGGTGCGCCCGCAACTCCGGCCGCGGCAGGCCCTCCAGCGTGGCGCTGATCTCCGCGATGGTGGAGACGCGGATCTCGTTCAGGTCGAAGAAGGCGCCCGTCAGGGACTCGTAGGCCCGCTCCGCGGTCTCGACCGGCAAGTCTTCCAGCAGCACGCTGAAGATCAGCGTTTCCAGCACCGGGCGGTCCGCCTCCGGCGGGGGCGGACCGTACTCTTTTTGCAGCAGCGGGGTGATTGTCTTCGCCAGTTCCTGACGGTCAGACGCCTTCATCAGCGAAGCCTCTTGGTCGGTTGGGGGGCGCGGCGGGCGGGCCGCCGGACGGGGGGGAGAGCCCCGGCGCCGGCGGCGGGGGCGATGAGCGAACTACGGCGACGGCGGGCCGGAGTCAGTCGGGCCGGATTCGTGCGGACCCGAATCGGGAGAGTCCGAACCCGACGAACCGGCGGCGGGCCGGTCGGGCCGCGGCGGCCGGGCCACGGGGGAGGGCGGGGTGTACTCGCCGTCCGGTCGGTCCGGCGGCGGGGGCGGCTCCATCGGGGAGGTCGGGTCCGGCAGGGCGAAGGCGTCGCGGGACCGCGGGGCGGCGCCGGACGGCGCCGCGTCTTCCTCCGCGGTCGGCTCCTCGGCCGCCGGCTGGTTCGCGGCCTCCCTGAAGTCGAACGGCTCCGGGGCGGGCGGGTCCGGTTCGGCGAGGCTGCGGCCGGTCGCCTCCTGCAGCGAGCGGCTGATCTCGACGCTCCGCTTCACCCCGTGATCGGCCACGAAGGTCAGCACCGGCGTGTAGCGGGTCTCCAGCCGGTCGGCGATCTTCGCCTGGAAGAACCCCTTGGCGCTCTCCAGCCCTTCCAGCGCCCGGCGTTCGGCTTCCTCGTCGCCGAGGACGGTCACGTACACCTTCGCGGTGCGGCCGTCCGGGGCGATGTCGGCGTCCAGCACCGTCACGCCGCGCACCCGCGGGTCGCGGATGTTGAACAGCACCTGCGTGCTGACCACCTCCCGGAGCGCCCGGTTCAGCTTTGCCAGTTTACGAGACTTCGCCAACGCGGGGGGGAGGGGGAGTGGACGGAGGACGGGAAGGGGAAAGGAGCGGCGCGGCGGCCCCGCGGGGTCGCCGCGTGACGGAAACCGTTAGCGGCCGCGGCGGCCGCGGAACTGCCGGACGACCGGCTTGGGCGCGTCCGGATCCTCCGGGGCGTCGTCGCCGAGGGCCTCCGCCTCCAGCGCGGCCAGTTCGCGGGCCTGCTCCGCGGCTTTCGCCTCGGCCTCGGCCTGTTCGAGCGTCCGCTTCACCTCCTCGACGCGGTACGCCTCCAGCAGGTCGCCCTCGCGGACGTCGTTGAACCGCTTGAGCCGGATGCCGCACTCGAAGCCCTCGCGGACCTCCTTCACGTCGTCCTTCTCGCGGCGGAGCGAGGCGATGTCGTAGTCCCCGATGATCTCCTGATCGCGGACCACGCGGCAGCGGTGATCCCGGGCAATGGTGCCGCCCAGCACCCGGCAACCGGCGATCGTGCCGAACTTGCTGGTCTTGAAGGTGGCCAGCACCAGGGCGCGGCCGGTGGGGATCTCCCGCTGTTCCGGCTTGAGCAGGCCTTCCAGCTCGTTGCGGATGTCGTCGATCACCTCGTAGATGATCTGGTAGTCGCGGATCTCCACGCCCTCCTGATCGGCCAGCTGCTCGGCTCGCGGGTCGGTTTCGGTGTGGAAGGCGATGATGACCGCCGCGGCGGTGTCCGCCAGCCGCACGTCCGACTCGTTGACCGGGCCGACGCCGCTGTGCTTGAGCCGCACGCGGACCTCGGGGTTGTCCAGGTTCAGCAGTTCGGCCTTGAGGGCCTGCAGCGAGCCCGGGGTGTCGGCCTTGAGGATCATGGGCAGGTCGGTGGTCTCCGCCTCGCCGCGGGCGGCGGCCATGATCTCGTCGAAGGTCTGCGGGCGCTGGTTCATGCTGGCCAGCTCCTCGCTGCGGCCGGCGAAGCGGCGCTGCTCCGCCAGCTCGCGGGCGTCGTCGAGGCTCTTCATCACGAAGAAGTGGGCGCCGGCTTCGGGCACCTCGTCCAGGCCGGACACCTTCACCGGCGTGCTGGGGCCGGCCTGCTTGAGCGGGTTGTCGCGGTCGTCGTACATCGCCCGGACCTTGCCGTAGGCGCTGCCGCACAGGACCACGTCGCCGACCTTCAGCGTGCCGTTCTGCACGATGAACCAGCTCACCGGCCCGCGGCCCTCGTTGCGGAAGGCCTCCAGGCAGGTGCCGACCGCGTCGCGGTCCGGGTTCGCCTTGTACTCGTTCAGTTCGGCGGTGAGCTGAATGGTCTCCAGCAGGTCGTCCAAGCCCTGACCGGTCTCGCCGGAGGTGCGGACGACTTCGACGTCGCCGCCCCATTCCGCCGGGAGCACGTCGTTCTGGGCGAGACCCTGGAGGGTCTTCTGTTCGTCGACGCCGGGCAGGTCGATCTTGTTGAGGGCGACGATCATCGGCACCTCCGCGGCTTTCGCGTGGGAGATGGCCTCTTCCGTCTGCGGCATCACACCGTCGTCGGCGGCGACGACGAGAATGACGAGGTCGGTGACGTTCGCCCCGCGGGCCCGCATCTCGCCGAAGGCGGCGTGACCGGGGGTGTCCACGAAGGTGACGGGCTTGCCGTCATGCATCACCTGGTAGGCGGCGATGTGCTGGGTGATGCCGCCGGCCTCGCCCGCAGCGACGTTCCCGCTGCGGAGCTTGTCCACCATCGTCGTTTTGCCGTGGTCGACGTGGCCGAGGATCGTGACGACCGGCGGGCGGGGCGCCAGGGCCGCTTCGTCCTCGTCCATCTCGAGCAGCTCCTCGAGCTCCGCCTCGAGGTCCCGGCCGCTCTTGATCTCCAGCTCCACGCCGAGTTCCAGCGCGATCTCCAGCGCTTCTTCCTCGGTGAGGGAGTCGTTCATCGTGGCCATGCGGCCGGCTTTGAACAGCACCTGGAGGATGCTGTTCGCCGGGCGGCCCATGCCTTCGGAGAGGCTGCGGACCGTGATCGGCGCCTCGACGACGGCTTCGTTCTCGTACTCGACCGGACCCTTGTTCCGGCTGCGACCGCGGCGGCGCATGCCGGGCGGGAACCCGCCGCCGGGGCGGGGACGGCGCCGGCGGCGCTGGTCCTCGACCCGCTTCAGCTGTTCGAGCCGGCGCTGTTCCAGCAGGCTCTTGGCGTCGGCCTTGCCGCCGGAGTCCCGGCGGAGGGCGCTCTTCCGCTGTCCGGTGGCGATGCCGCGGACGTGCTGCGACAGGGGGCTCTCGCCGCCCATCATCGCGGCCGTCAGCTTCACGTCCGGCTTCTGGGCCTTCGGTTCGTCGGCACTCTTGGCCTTGGCCTTATTGCCGGGGCGGGCCGGCGTGGGCGGCTCCGGCGGGGCGGCGACCGCGGGGCGGGCGATCTGCGGGCGCTTCTTCTCCCGCTGCTTTTTCGTGGTCTGAACGACGCCGATCGCCGTCATCTCCCGCGGACCGCCGGCCCGCATGCGGTCGCGGAGCGAACCGGCGGGCTTGGCCGGGCGCTGCGGGGCGGCGGGCTTGGCCGGCTCGGCGGCCTCCGCCTTGGTGGGCGGCGGGGTCGCGGCGGGCTTGCTCTCCGGCGCGGCGCTGGGGGTCGGTTTGGCCTCGGCGACGCCGGCGGGCAGCGGCTTGTCCGGGCGCTGGGCCGGGGTCGCGGCGGGGGCGGGCTTGGAGGGGGGCGCCGCCGGCTTGGCGACGGGTTTGGCGACCGACGGGGCGGCCGGAGCGTTGCCGGACGGCTTCGACGCCGGCCGCTGCGGGCCGCCGGAGCCGAGGGTCCGCACTGGCTTCCCGCCGCCGGCGACGGGCCGCACCGGCCGCATCGCGGCGATCCGCTCGGAACGGGTCTGCGGCCGCTGGGGCGTCTCGGGCTTCTCCGGTTCGGGAGCGGGCTTCTCCGCCGGCTTGGCTTCGGCCTCGACCGGCGGGGCCTCGGGCTCCGGTTCCGGCGCGGGTTCTTCGGCGACGGGTTCCGGTTCGGGCTCCGGCTCCGGTTCCGGGGCGGGTTCGGGCCGGCGTTCTTGCTTCGCAGGGCCGCCGACGGTGCGGATCTCTTTTTCGACCGGCCGCTGCGGGCGGACGGGGGCCGCCGGGGCGGCGGGTTTGGACTCCGCGGCGGCTTTCTTGGCCGCTTTCTTCGCGGCCTTGCCGTTGCCCCCCGACGCGCCTTCGCCGTTGATGTGGGCGAGGATGACGTCCCGCTCCGCTTCGGACACGCTGGCCAGCGCGTTGTTCTTCACCTTCACGCCGGCCTCCGCCGCGTGTTCGAAGAGTTCCTTGCTGTCCATCCCCAGCTCTTTGGCCAGGGCGAAAATCCGAACCTTCAAGACGGCCTCTCGGGTAACACGCGGGGGGAAGTGAGCGAACGCGGCGCCAGGGGCGGGCGAACGCGGGCGGGATGAGGCAACGCGGGATCGCCGCGGAGGCGGCGACCTGATCTGACGCGGGGGCCTCACCCCCCGCCGATCCTACGCGACCGGACGACGCCGGTCAGACGACAATTTGCCGTCGGGATGGGAAGTCACACGGGTTCTCCCGCCGGCGTCTCCTCCTCGACCGACAGGACGCCGTCGGCGGAGGGGGCGGCGTCGTCCGCGCTCGGACGGGCCTGGTCGGGGGTCACGCCGGCGGCGCCGGCGTTCTCGTCGTCCACCGGGGCGGCGCCGGCGAGGTCGGCATCGACCCCGGGAGCGTCCGACTGCGGCGGGGCGATTTCGTCCGCGGCGGTCTGGTCGAGCGCCGTCTCCTCCGCATCGGCCGGGGCGGCCGCGGCTTCGGGATCGTCGCCGACGGCGACGGGGGCGTTCGTCAGGTTCGCGGTGGCGGAGTCCTCGCCGGCCTCGTCGGCCGGGAGGGGCTCGGCGGATTCGTGCGGCGGACTCATGCGGGCTCCCTCCAGCGCCTCCTCACGCTCTGTGGCGGCTTCGGCCTCGCCCTCGGCGGTCGGGGCTTCGGCGGCGTCCTCGGCCATCGCTTCGGCGACTTCGGGGTCCGGCATCTCGGCGGGGCCGTCGGCCTCGCCGTCGTTCGGGACCGCCGCTCCCACCGCCGCGTTCGCGGCGGCGGCGTCCGCGGGGATCTCCCCGGTGCGGGCCTCAGCGGCGCGGGCGGCGTCGGTGCGGCGCTTCAGGTCGTCTTCGGTCATGCCCATCGCCCGCAACTGCCGGCGACGTTCGCGGGCCATCTTCTCCTCGGCCTCCTGGCGGGCGCTTTCCTCGTCGGCGAACTCCACGATCGCGTCGCAGCTGGCCGGGTCGAGGCCGCTGATCTCCTGCAGGGCGTCCGGCTCGATGATCGACAGTTCGTCGAAGGTGAAGAAGCCCTGGGCGACGAGGTTCTCGGCGAGGTCCTCGTCCATCTGCGGGATGCGGGTGAACTGGGCGACGCTTTCGGCGATCTGGGCGTCGAGCTTCTCCGGGGTCATCACCTGGATGTCCCAGCCGACCAGCTTGGAGGCCAGTCGCACGTTCTGCCCCTTGCGGCCGATGGCGAGGCTCAGATTGTCCTCTTCCACCAGCACGATGACCTTGCCCAGCTGGGGGCAGAGGATCACGTCCTCCACCTCGGCCGGCTGCAGGGCGTTGGGGACGAGCACCCGAAGGCTGTCGTTCCAGCGGATGATGTCGATCCGCTCGCCGGCGAGTTCGTCGACGACGTTGCGGATGCGGGCCCCCCGGACGCCGACGCAGGCACCGACCGGGTCCACCTTCGGGTCGTGGCAGGTGACGGCGACCTTGGAGCGGTAGCCGGCCTCGCGGGAGAGGCTGCGGACCTCAATGGTGCCCTCGGACACCTCGGGGATCTCCAGTTCGAACAGGCGGCGGACCAGCTCGGGGTGGGTGCGGGAAAGGATGATCTTGACCCGGCTGCCCTGCTTGCGGACGTCCATGACGACGGCCCGCACGCGCTCGTTGACGTTGTGCGTTTCGCCGGGAATCTGCTCGCTGCGGGGCAGGATCGCCTCGGTTTTGCCGAGGTTGGTAAGGACGGTGCCGCCGGGCTCCACCTTGGTGATCGTGCCGCTGATGATCTCGCCGCGCTGGGCGGTGAACTCGTCGAAGAGGGCGTCGCGCTCGGCTTCGCGGATCTTCTGGATCATCACCTGCTTGGCGGTCTGGGCCGCGATGCGGCCGAGCAGGTCGCCGATGTCGTCGCTGGAGAGCGGGTTGCCGTTGACGGAGGCGTCCGGTTCGCCGGTTTCGCGGTCGATGGAGACCTGCACCTCGGCGTCCTCGCCGAAGACCTTCAGCGCCGCCTGCGTGATGGCGGCCTCGATGCCCTCGTAGACGATCTCCGCGTCAATATTGCGGTCAAGGCTGATCGCACCGGCGATCCGCTTGATCTCGTTGATCTTCATCGAGGGGGTCGGGCAGCGGGCGGGGTGGCGTCGGCCCCCGCTGGGGAGGGGGCCCGGTGACGGAGGTGTGAAAATGAAAAAGGCGGGCCGAAGCCCGCCCACGGCCCCGCACGTGACGGGGCGCCGAGGTTCCCGGCGGGGTCGCTCCGGAGCCCTCGGGGAGGGGGGCGGGGCGACGCGGGCCGAGGTTCGGGGCGCGGTCCTCACATGAGAGACGAACCGGACATGGGCGGCGAACCGGGGGAGGTGCGCGAAAACGGGGCGGGGGACGCGGCGGAGCCGGTCCGGCATTGTCCTCCCCGGGATCGGGGCGTCAACGGACCGAACCGTACATCGCCGTGGCGGTCGACGAAAAAGCGACGACCGAACCCGACCGATCGACGGACCGATCGGGTGGCAGCGACGGTATGGGCGCCGCGGCGCAGCGTCAACCGGCCGCGCCGCGGCGTCCGACGGTGCGGGAAGGCGGTCGCCCGCGTCCCCCCGGCCCGCCCCGCCCGCCGGTCCGGCCCGTCTCACGCGGGGCCGCCGGGGTCGCTATTCTCCGCACATCCGGCACGACCGCGTCGCTCGGTTCGCCTGCCGTCGCCCCGTCCCTCGTCCTGGTTTCGCAGTCATGCTCCGGCGTCGTCCCGCCCGCCCCGCCGTCTCCGGCCGTTCTTCCCGCGGTCGGTCGCTCCGCAAGTTGGCGCCGCTGGCGGCGGCCCTCGCCGTGGGCACGGTCGCCGCGGACACCGCGTCGGCCCAGTTGTTCCGCCGGTTGCGTCCGCAGCGGCCGGCGGCCCGCGTCTCCGAAGCGCCCGCCCCGGCCCAGGACGGGCAGGGCGCCGCCCCGGCCGGCGACGCCGTCGCCCGGGCGGAGCAGAAGTACCAGGCCGGCGACTACGACGGCGTGGTGCAGGAGACCGACGCCGCCGTCCGCGAGAACGCCCGCAACCACCAGGCGCTGTACTTCCGGGGCAGCGCCAAGGTCGAACTGGGCTTGAAGCGGGGCGACACGGAAATGATCCGCGACGGCATCGCCGACGCCCGCGAGGCGATCAGCCTCGGCGGCCGGACGAACAGCAAGTATTACCTGCCGTACCTCTACGGCATGACCAACCTCGGCATGATCGAGGGCCGCGAGGAGCACGCCCAGGTCGCCGTCGACACGGCCAACACGGTGCTCGGTCGCGAGAACCTCGACGCCGATACCGAAGGCAACCTGCTGTATCAGCGGGCTCTCGCCAAGCGGTACCTGCAGCAGTACGACGCCGCCGTGGCGGACTTCTCCGCCGCCCTGGAGACGCTGCCCAACCACCTCGCCAGCGCCGCGGAGCGGGCCAACACGCTGCAGATCGGCGGCACGCCGGAGCAGGCCCGCGAGGCGTTCGACCAGATGGTCGCCGCCTTCCCGGAGAACCCGCTCGTCTACAACAATCGCGGCATGTACCTGCTGAGTCAGGACGACCGCGAGGGCGCCGTCGCCGACTTCACTCGGGCGCTGGAGCTGAACCCGAACTATCACTACGCCCTCACGAACCGCGGCAAGGCGGCGCTGGACGCCGGCGACACCACCGCGGCGATCGCGGACTTCAACCGCAGTCTGGAGCTGAACCCGAACCAGCCCGGCGTGTACGGCTTCCGCGGCAACGCAAGGCTGTTCGCCGGCGATCTGAGCGGCGCCGCCGCCGACCAGCAGACGGCGGTTCAGCAGGCGCCGACCAACCCGACGGCCCACAGCGACCTCGGGTTCGTTCTCTTCTTCTCCGGCGACTACGCCGGGGCGCTGGAGCAGTTCGACGCCGCCCTACGGCTCAACCCCGGCTATCGCCACCTGCATCCGTGGCGCCTGGAAAGCCTCATCGCCCTGGGCCGCGACGGCTCCGAGGACCCGGGCGTCACCCTCGCCCTGGACAACGGCGGCAACGGCGTGGACTGGGTCGTGCGATTGCTCCAGTTCCAACTCGACCGACTGACCGCGGAAGAACTGCTGTCGAAGATCACCAGCGAAAACGAACGGGCCGCCGCGGCCCAGCAGTGCGAGGCCCACTACTTTATCGGCCGCGACCGCCTCCGGGCCGGGGACGAGGAGGGCGCCGAGGCCGCGTTCCGCGTCGCCGTGGAGACCGAGCAAAAGCAGCTCTCCGCCTACCGCGGGGCGAAGATTGCGTTGGGCGAGTGACCACCATGTCCTGACCGGGGATGCGACCGGGGCGCCGGGGCGCGGGCGACGCTAGCGTGTCGTCCTCCCGTACCCAGCCCCTGAGGTTCCCTGATGATCCGTGCCCGCCTGCTGACCGCCGCCGCCCTGCTGCTCGCCCCCTGCCTGATGGTGGGCTGCGAGGACGAGCCGGAGACCGAACCCTCCGTCGGCGGCGTCGCTCCGGCCGACCCGGTGGTCGTCGACGACGCGGACCCCGCCCTCGAATCCGGTTCCGAGACGGAAATGGGGACCGATCCCGCCGCCGAGCGGCCCAGCGAAGAACTCGAGGAGGAAGACGGCGGCATCTGAGCCTCCCCGTCGACCGCCGTCCGAACGTCGCCCCGAGCCGGTTCACCGGCTCGGGGCTCGTTCATTCCCGGAACGGCTCCGGACTCGCGTTCGGCCGCGTCGGGTGCGAAGCGTCCCCGGCCCCGGGGTCCCGACCGCGGGTCGGCTGTGGTCGGGATCCCGTTGGGGGCGGCCCGGCGGAAGGCGGGCGAACCCGACGGATCGCCGGCGACTCCGTAGACTGTTCGCCGCTCCGTTCTCACCCCGCCCCCGGTTCGCCATGCCCTCGTCCGCCGTTCACCGTCACGACGTGATCGTCATCGGCGGCGGCCACGCCGGGGTGGAGGCGGCGCTGGCCGCGGCCCGGTTGGGGGCGGACACGCTGCTGCTCACGATGAGCTGCGACACCGTCGGCGTGATGAGCTGCAACCCGGCGATCGGCGGCGTCGGCAAGGGGCAGATCGTCCGGGAGATCGACGCCCTCGGCGGCCTGATGGGCCGGGCGATCGACGCCGCCGGCATCCAGTTTCGCATGCTGAACCGGTCGAAGGGGCCGGCGATGCACAGCCCCCGGGCCCAGGCCGACAAGCAGGACTACCGCCGCTTCGTCAAACTCGCCGTCGAGGACGCGGAGAACGTCAGCGTCCGGCAGGAGACGGTCGTGGGTTTAGTGGTGGATGAGGAGGGAGGAGGGAGGAGTGAGGAGAACTGTAGCTCGAACGCAACTCCTTACTCCTCACCCCTCACTCCTCACGTCGTCACAGGCGTCCGCGTCGCCGACGGCACGGTCTTTCACGCCCCGGCCGTCGTGCTGACGACCGGCACCTTCATGTCCGCGGTGATGCACACCGGTGAGGCGAAGGCCAAGGGCGGCCGCGCGGGGGAGGGGACCTCCTCCGGGCTCTCCGGCGCCCTGCGGGAACTGGGGTTCGAACTGGCCCGCTTCAAGACCGGCACGCCCTGCCGGATTCACGGCGGGTCGATTGACTGGGACGCCTGCGAGCCGCAGCCCGGCGACGCCGATCCGCGGCCGTTCTCCTTCCTCACCGACCGCATCGCGCAGCCGCAGGTCGACTGCTATCTCACGGAGACGACCCCCGCCGTCCACGACCTGATCCGAGCGAACCTGCACCGGGCGCCGATGTACTCCGGGGCGATCCACGGGACGGGGCCGCGGTACTGCCCGAGCATCGAGGACAAGGTCGTCCGGTTCGCCGACAAGTCCTCGCACCAGGTGTTCCTCGAACCGGAGGGCCGCGACACCCGCGAGGTGTATTGCAACGGCATCAGCACCAGTCTGCCGCGGGACGTGCAGGAGGAACTCGTCCGCGGCATCCGGGGCTTGGAGAAGGCCCGCATCACCCGGCTCGGCTACGCCGTCGAGTACGACTTCGCCCCGCCGACGCAGCTCAAGAGCACGCTGGAGACGAACCGCGTCGCCGGGCTGTACTTCGCCGGCCAGATCAACGGCACGACCGGCTACGAGGAAGCGGCCGGGCAGGGCCTGCTGGCCGGGGCGAACGCCGCGTTGGCCGTCGCCGGCAAGCCGCCGCTGACGATCGGGCGGGAGGAGGGCTACCTCGGCGTACTGATCGACGACCTCGTCACGAAGGGCGCCGACGAGCCCTACCGCATGTTTACCAGCCGGGCGGAACACCGCCTGACGCTCCGCCAGGACAACGCCGACCGCCGGCTCACCCCGTTGGCGGCGTCGATCGGCCTGGTCGGTGCGGAGCGGACGGGGCGCCTCGCCCGGCACGAGGCGGAGATCGCCCGCTGCGAAGCGTTCCTCGAGGGGCGCCGCATCGAGGGGAAGACGCTCGCCGAGCGGCTGCGGCGGCCGGAGGTCACGCTGGAGTCGCTGGAGGAGATCCTCGAGTGGCGGGAGCGGCGGTTCGACCCCCGGGCCGCGGAGCAGGCGGCGATCGCGGCGAAGTACGCCGGTTACATCGCCCGGCAGGCCGCGGAGGTGAAAAAGGCGAAGCGGTGGGGGGCGGTCCGCATTCCCGAGGGCTTCGACTTCGCCGCCGTCGAGCACCTGCGGCACGAGGCTCGCGAGAAGCTTGGCAGCGTCCGGCCGGCGGACGTGGGGCAGGCCGGGCGGATCAGCGGTATCACCCCGGCGGACCTGTCCGTCCTGGTCGTCGCCTTGGAGCGGGCCGGCCGCGACGCCGCCGCCCGGGACCGCTCCGTCCCCCTCTGATTGTCCGGGAACTCGGCGGGGGACCGGCCCGGGACGCGGCGTCAAAGTGGGGAATGTGTCGATTGCGGGGGTTTTGCGGGTCGTTGACGATCCGGGGGGGCGACGTATGATCGAGGCATCAGTCAAATCGGGCGGAGTCGCCTTGACCGGCGTGATCTTCCCTTCCTAAACCCCCCAAAGCGGCTCCGGGGCCTGTCGCCCCCCAATCGACAGGGCCCCCCGGGTCCCGGCCCCGCCCGGCATGCCCGACGCTCCCGATCCACCACGCGACTCGAACGCTCCCGACGACGCCCCGAATACGGGCGGCGGCGGGGCGAACAAGTCCCCCGGCGACGACGCCTCCCCCAACCCCTCTGCCAAGAGGCCCTCTTCACGGAAGAAGGGGGGGAAGAAGTCCGGCCGTAAATCCCGATCACGGACTGATCTGTCGATGAAGACCGTCTTCACCACCGGCGAAGCCGCCAAAATCTGCAAGGTCTCCCAGCAGACCATCATCCGCTGCTTCGACAGCGGACAGCTCAAGGGCTTCCGCGTCCCCGGCAGCCGCTTCCGCAGGATCCCCCGGGAGGTCCTGTACAAGTTCATGAAGGAAAACGGCATTCCGACCGACTCGCTGGAGAGCGGGAAGCGGAAGGCCCTGGTGGTGGACGACGACGAGTCGCTGGTCGAACTGATCCGCGACGTGCTCGAGGCCGACGGCCGCTTCGACGTGCGGGCCGTCAACAACGGCTTCGACGCGGGCATCACCGTCAAAGAGTACAAGCCGGACGTGATGATCCTGGACATCATGCTCCCGGACATTAACGGCCAAGAGGTCTGCCAGCGGGTCCGCAGCGACTCCAACCTCGACGCCACCCGGATCATCTGCATCTCCGGGATGGTCGAGCGGGAGAAGGTCGCCGACCTCAAGGAGAGCGGCGCCGACGACTTCCTCCACAAACCGTTCGACGTGGAAACGCTGCTTGAACGGGTGTGTGCCCTGCTCGACATGGAAGCCCCCTCGGCCTGATCGCCGTCCGGGTCTCCTTACCGTTCGTCGGAGCCG
>NZ_JBINJD010000350.1:0-664 GCF_043951915.1 Alienimonas sp. DA493
CGCAGACGCCCGGGTCCGCCAGCACGTCCGGCAGTCCGCCGTACGCCGCCGCGTCGCACCCGCGTTCGGACCACAGGGCGTAGTCGGCGGCGAGCGTCGCCTCCAGTTCCAGCCGCTTCGGCTTGCCCACTTGCCACTCGCCGCCGCGGGAGAGGCTGTCGTCGCGGAGCCGGCGGTGGCCGTGCAGGGCCGGGGAAATGACGATCCGCCAACCGGCGAACCGACCCCGAGTGTTGATCTCGACATCGCCGGCGCAGAACAGGGATCGATACCCGTTCAGGGCCTCAAAGGACGACCGGCGGAAGACGCAGGTCGTGTGAACGCAGGTCCCGTAAGGGGCGCAGCCCCAAACGGAGCCGGAGCGGTGGTAGGGGACGCGACCGACCTCCGCCTCGCTGCGCTCGTGCCCGGGGTCGACGAACTGGTCCATCGCCGCCCCGAACAAATCGGCCTCGTACTCGCGCAGGACCGTCACGGCGTCCCAGAAGCGCCCCGGGGAGTCCAGGTCGTCCGCGTCGCTGACGGCGTACCAGTCGGAGACATGGTGCGACCACGTCCCCATCGCGGAGACGTACGGGCCGACGTTCCGCTCGTTGACGTAGAGCCGGACGCTCGGGTGCTCCGCCAGCGCGATCGTCTCCGGCGAGGGCGTGAAGCCGTCGGC
>NZ_JBINJD010000351.1:0-657 GCF_043951915.1 Alienimonas sp. DA493
CCGCATCGACGCGACGCCGTACCACCCGGACGCCCTCGCCCAAGCCCAAGAGATCTGCCGCGGGTTCGAGGGCGAGCAGAACCGCGGGTTGGCCGAACGGATGAGTGTCGGGTGGGCTTGGGCCTATTTCGTCGCCGCGTGGATGGGTCGCAACGGTCTCGCCGGGCAGGGCAACGAATTGGAGTCCGGCATTGCTCTGCGGTTCGACGCCCTCGGCGGGGACCACGTGGTGCGGCTCCGGTCCGCCGCCAGCGCCCTGGACGACTTCCACGAGACGTTCACTCGCTGCACCTTCAGCACGTTCGACGCCTGCCTGTTCCTCAAAAAGAAGTGCCGGGACCTGCGGGAGAACGCGATCTACGCGGACCCGCCGTTCGTCGAAGGCGGCGAGCGGTACAAGCACCGGGCGGAGAACCTTGTGAAGTGGCACCGGGACGACCTGTTCCCGGCCCTGAACCGCTTCGAGAAGGCCCGGGTGGTCCTGCGGGCCTACGAACACCCGCTGATCGACGCCCTCTATACCGAGTCCGAAGGCTGGCGGCGCGAGTGCGTGCCGGGCGGCCGGAAGTCCACCAACGAGACCGCGCCGGAAATCTTGTTGGTGAAGAACGAGTGACCCCGACGCCCGCCGCGGCGTGAACGCGGCCCTCTGAGTTC
>NZ_JBINJD010000352.1:0-649 GCF_043951915.1 Alienimonas sp. DA493
CCGCGTCCGCCGGCCCGCTCCGCGTCGACGGCGTCCGCGTCCGCCGCTACCTGACCGACGGCGGCCGCGTGCTGCTCCTGCGGGCCGAAGTGCTCAGCGCGGTCCGCCCCCCGGGCGGCCGGGCCGCCGCGGGGGGCGACCCCCTGGCCCGGGTCGCGGCCGACCCGCGGTTCGAGCCCCGCCTCCCCCGGCCGCGGCGGGTCCCGGTCGGGCCCGTCCGCTTCCGCGACCGCCGGGGCGTTGTGAGGCACGCCTACGACCTGGAGGCGGTGATCGACGTCTGCAACGCCGCCGCCCTGGTCCGGCAGGACGTCGACCCGTCCGCCCTCTCCGCGGCGGAGCGGCGCTTCGTCGAGGGGTGCTGGCGGCTCCTCCAGGAGATCGTCCGCTCCGGCCGGACCCCCGACGACTACGACGACTACGACCACGACTCCGGCCCGGACCGCCCCGCCGTGCTGGCGCCGGAGATCCTCGAAAAGGTCGCGGACCTCACCCTCTACCCCGCCTGGACGCGGCGGCTCCCCGACGAGTTCTTCGCCAACGTCCTCCGCGTTTGGGAGTGGTCCGCCGAGGACCTGCGGGACGACGACCGGGCGCGGCAGTTCGCGGCGGTCGTCGACGACATGGTCTACCGCCGCCTGCCGCCGGA
>NZ_JBINJD010000353.1:0-644 GCF_043951915.1 Alienimonas sp. DA493
AAGGGCTCGATCCCCAATGACCGCAGCACGCCGCGAGTCGCGTCGCTGTCGTACCCGGCGTCGGCGTACAGCCGGTCCGGGGCTTCCTTCGGGCGGCCGGGCTTGCCGCCGACGCGGGGGAACTCCTCCCGGACCAGCGGCAGGATCTGCGTGTGGTCGCTGGCGTTCGCGCCGGCGATCTTCACGCCCAGCGCGGCGCCGTTCCGGTCGACCATCAGGCTGTATTTGCAGCCCGGACGGCCGCGGTCGACCGGGCTGGGGCCGGTTTGCTCGCCGCCGCCGTGGGCGCGGACGAGGACCGAGTCGACAATCGCCGTGTCGTGCTCCAACTCGCCCTCTCGGCGGAGCAGCCGCAGGAAGTCCAGATGCACCCGCGCCCACACGCCGAGCTCTTACCATCCGATCAGGCGGGTGCGGGCGGTCTCGCCGGAGCAGCCCATGTCGGGGGGCACGTCCCGCCAGCGGCAGCCGGTGGTCAGCACGTACCACAAGACTTTCAGCACGACGCGATTGGGGACGCGGGGGCGTCCGCCTTCGGGGCCGGGGGGCCGGTCCGGCGGCAGGTGGTGGGCGGCGACGTCGGCGAACTGTTCGGGCAGGCGGCACTGGGCCATGGCGGGTCCTCAAAGGCTGGATTCAGCCCT
>NZ_JBINJD010000354.1:0-644 GCF_043951915.1 Alienimonas sp. DA493
AGGGCTGAATCCAGCCTTTGAGGACCCGCCATGGCCCAGTGCCGCCTGCCCGAACAGTTCGCCGACGTCGCCGCCCACCACCTGCCGCCGGACCGCCCGGTCGGCGCCGAAGGCGGACGCCCCCGCGTCCCCAATCGCGTCGTGCTGAAAGTCTTGTGGTACGTGCTGACGACCGGCTGCCGGTGGCGGGACGTGCCTCCCGACATGGGCTGCTCCGGAGAGACCGCCCGCTGCCGGCTGATCGAGTGGGAGGAGTTGGGCGTCTGGGCCCGCGTGCACCTGGACTTCCTGCGGCTGCTCCGCCGCGACGGGGAGTTGAAGCACGACGCCGCGATCGTCGACTCGGTCCTCGTCCGGGCCCACGGGGCCGGCGAGCAAACCGGCCCCAGCCCGGTCGACCGCGGCCGTCCGGGCTGCAAATACAGCCTCATGGTGGATCGCGACGGAGCCGCCTTGGGCGTGAAGATCGCCGGCGCCAACGCCAGCGACCACACGCAGATCCTGCCGCTGGTCCGGGAGGAGTTCCCCCGCGTCGGCGGCAAGCCGGGTCGCCCGAAGGAAGCCCCGGACCGGCTGTACGCCGACGCCGGGTACGACAGCGACGCGACTCGCGGCGTGCTGCGGTCATTGGGGATCGAGCCCTT
>NZ_JBINJD010000355.1:0-634 GCF_043951915.1 Alienimonas sp. DA493
TCCGGCGGCAGGCGGCGGTAGACCATGTCGTCGACGACCGCCGCGAACTGCCGCGCCCGGTCGTCGTCCCGCAGGTCCTCGGCGGACCACTCCCAGACGCGGAGGACGTTGGCGAGGAACTCGTCGGGGAGCCGCCGCGTCCAGGCGGGGTAGAGGGTGAAGCCCGCGACCTTTTCGAGAATTTCCGGCGCCAGCGCGGCGGGGCGGTCCGGGCCGGAGTCGTCGTCGTCGGGGGCCCGGCCGGAGCGGACGATCTCGCCCAGGAGCCGCCAGCCCCCCTCGACGAAGTGCCGCTCCGCCGCGGAGAGGGCGGACGGGTCGACGTCCCGCCGGACCAGGGCGGCGGCGTTGCAGACGTCGATCACCGCCTCCAGGTCGTAGGCGTGCCTCACGACGCCCCGGCGGTCGCGGAAGCGGACGGGGCCGACCGGGACCCGCCGCGGCCGGGGGAGGCGGGGCTCGAACCGCGGGTCGGCCGCGACGCGGGCCAGGGAGTCGCTCCCCGCGGCGGCCCGGCCGCCCGGGGGGCGGACCGCGCGGAGCACTTCGGCCCGCAGGAGCAGCACGCGGCCGCCGTCGGTCAGGTAGCGGCGGACGCGGACGCCGTCGACGCGGAGCGGGCCGGCGGACGCGG
>NZ_JBINJD010000356.1:0-625 GCF_043951915.1 Alienimonas sp. DA493
GTCGGCCCGGCGGCCCCGCCCGGGCGGCACGAGCGGCCCGTCGTCGTAGCCGTCGGTCTCGTCGTCGGCCGGACCGGTCTCGACCTCCGACGAGTCCACCCGGCCGCCGTCGAACGCGCAGCCGGGCACGGCCCCGGAGCCCGTGTCGGCAGTCGGAAGTGCGTTTCCCCCCGGTCCCGACCCCGACCGCGTCGGCGGCGGCCCGATCCCTCCGGACCGCGAGATTCCGCCCCGGGTGCCCACGCCCCGTCGCCACCGCCCGGCGGTCGGTTCGCCCGGCGAGGACGGGCCGCGCCCGCCCGAGTCGGACCATCGGCCGACTCTCGCTCGGTCGCGACGGAGCTGGACTCGGCGGCGTTGCGGCCCGAACCGCGGGGACGCGGTTCCCGCGGCCGGTCGGTCTGAAACCCGCCGGTCCGCGAGCGGGGCCTCCCGCCCCGGACGACGCGATGACTGCGGTCAGCAGAGCGCCCTTCCGAGCGATTCGCTCTTTTCCGTAGCGTTCGGCCGGTTTCGTCCTGCCGATGTCGATCGGAGGGCCTGCCGATCGATTCGCTCCCAGTCGGGTCTTCGCACCGTCGGCAGGGACGCCGGACGGACCGCCCCGATCGCGATCGGGGCGGTC
>NZ_JBINJD010000357.1:0-608 GCF_043951915.1 Alienimonas sp. DA493
CCCCCGGGCCGGTTCGTGGCTTGGGCCGGGGCGAATCCCGCAGCGACGCGAAGTCGGCCGAGGGGGCGCCCGGTGCGTCGGGTTCAGGAACCGCTGCCGAGGTAGCCGTTGATCTCGGTGAACTTGGCGTTGGCGTTCGTGCCGAGCGTCTGCACCGTGGCGATACAGGCGACGAGGATCAGCGCCAGCATGACGGCGTACTCCACCGCCGTCGGGCCGTCCTCGGTCTCGAGGAAGGTTTTGACGCTGGTCAGGAAGTTGCTCATGGGACTCTCCCGTAATCTGTTTGATCGGCGGCCCCGGACCCCTCCGGGACGTGCCGCGAGAGGGTCGGCGGGCGTGCGGAACGTCCGCACGGGGTCCGACCCGGGACACCCTGCCGCCGCTCCCCCCGACCCGGAGCGACCCCCGTGGGGGTCGTTCGCGGCCGGATGATCCGACAGCCGACAAAACTACGTCGTCCCCGAAGCCGTGCGGCCGATTTCGGTTCGATTGGGGAAAATGGCGAGGGTCGGGCGTCTGCGGGGCCGCAATCGGCTGGAGAACCGGCGCCGACGGGAGAGGCGGCGCCGGCCGCAGAATCGATTGCCCCCTGGAGCCGCGACCGT
>NZ_JBINJD010000358.1:0-575 GCF_043951915.1 Alienimonas sp. DA493
GGCAGGTCGGCGTTGTATTCGTCGATCAGCGTCGCCACCCGGGCGGTCGTGGCGGTCTGCACCTCCGCCAGACGGATGAAGCCGTCCCCGTCGACGTCGCCGGCCCCGCCGCGGAGGCTTTCCAGCAGCGCGGCGGTGAACACGCCGTTTTTCAACCTCGGCAGTTCCAGGCTGAACTGCCCGACCTCGCAGCTGGCCAGCTTGGCCTGGCCGGTCGGCTTGGCCAGCGCCGCGGCGAAGGCGTCGCTCATCGCCGTCGCCGCCTGCCGGCCGCCCACCGCCCGGGTGGCGCTGACGCGATCCTGACAGGCGTCGATCAACAGCAGTCGGTGCCCGGCCTTGGACCGGCGAACGGTGCTCTCCAGCGTCTCCAACGGCACGGCGGTTCGTTCGAGGAAGGCGAAGCGGCCGTCGCGGGGCATCAGGTAGGCCCGCTCCCCCTCGGAGAACCCGTGACTGCTGCACGCCACGATCAGCAGGTCGCTCGGCTCGCGCCCCTTGCCGCTGATCTCGGCGAGGGCGTCGAAGATCGGCACCGCGTTGGCCGGCGCGACCTTCGCCCCGGCGGCCCGCAG
>NZ_JBINJD010000359.1:0-574 GCF_043951915.1 Alienimonas sp. DA493
GGGCCCGCACCGACGAGACGGTCCGTAAATTAATCGACGCCCTCCGCGGCGAGGCGATCCTCAACGTCTGACCGCCGGCCCGCCTCCCGGCCTGACCCGAACCGAGCGCCCCGTCCGCTCAGTCCGGTATGACGCCGCCCCGCCTCCCGCTCGCCGTTATGACCGCCCTTCGCCCGCTGGCCGTCGCTTTCGGCGTCACGCTGCTCGCCCCGCTGACCGCGTCGGCTCAGCAGGTCCTGCTGGCGCCGCCCCGCCCGGTGCACGACGCCGCTCCGGCCGGCTCGGCCGGGCTGTTCGTGGGGGTGAACGAATTCACCGATCCCTCCGGCAAGGTCGGCGACCTGCGGTTCGCGGTGAACGACGCCGTGGAACTGGCCCACCTGTTCGCCCTCGAACTGCGGCTGATCCCGGCCGAGAACTGCACGCTGGCGCTCTCCGGGGAGCCGGAGGGGGACGCGGCGACGACCCGGCTGGCCGCTCTGCGGGCCGCCGGGGCGAAGGTCGCGCCGGCCAACGCGGTGCCGATCTTCGACGCCCTCGCCGAGATCAGCGGCAAGGGGCGCGAGCCGAGCGA